>JANNCZ010000694.1:0-3610 GCA_031387185.1 Burkholderiales bacterium | reverse complement strand
GCCACCAGCGCCGGTGTGATGACGACAGCCGAATTTGACGAGCAACTGATGCAGGCGTTCGAGCGCATGTTGAACGATGTGCCGCGCTCGGTTGATTTTCTCGGCATGATGCGGCCGGGCGAATATGACGCCCGCATCGACGGCGCCGCCGCGCTCGGCGATGTGGTGGTCGAATCAAAAACCATCGAGCATCCGGCCTACCCCGGCGCGCAGGTGCGCACGCCGCTGTTTGTGCGGGTGCGCGCTGACCAGACCGATGTCTATATGCACGAATGGTTCGGCCCCATCGTGTTTTTGGTCGAGTGCGAAACCACGGCCGAGTCACTCACCCGCGCCGCGATGATCGCGCGTGAGCACGGCGCCATCACGGCGATGGTCTACTCGACAGATGCCGGCACCTGCACTGCCGCAGAGGAGGCGTTTGGCGTCACCGGCACGACGCTGTGCATCAACTTCACCGGCCCGGCCTACATGAACCAGTCCGTTGCGTTCAGCGACTTTCACGTGTCGGGCCTCAACCCGTCGGGCAGCGGCACGCTGGTCGACAGCGCGTTTGTCGCGCAACGCTTTCGCGTGATCGAAACCAAGCGCATGGGGTGATGCGGCTTTCGTTGCTCCCGGTGATGGCCGCCAAAGAATCGGCCAACCGCGCCCATGAATCGACGCTAAAGCTGGACACTGAGGCAGCAAACGGACAGCGGATTAATGTGTCGCTGCGGACAATTGGTATATACTATTTATATACCATCACTTGTCTCATTCGATGTCCGATCACTTGCTGCTGAAATTTCGCGCCAAAGACTCGACCTACGGCGTCACCCGTGAAACGTTGAAAGCATTGTCCGCTGCGACCGGCGCCAGCGAAACGATGGTGGTTCACCTTGCGCTCTCGCGCTTCGCCAAGGATGTGCTCCCCGCGTATGAGGCAGATGACGGCCCGCTCACCGAAGCGGACCGGGCATGGTTGCGCAAGTCAGCCAAACCGCACTTGCCCAAGGGGAAAATACTTAGCAAGAAATCTCTCCTTTGAAGCGCGGCATGGAGAACCCGCCCGAGCCGGGCGATATCGTCTGGTGCCGGTTTCCGCAGCGTCCGCGCGACGTTCCCGGCCCCAAGCCGCGGCCGGCGCTGATACTCACGGTGACGGCACGCGAAGACGGCGTTGTAGTGCTGGTGGCCTACGGAACGTCGCAAAAGCTGGATCGGCTGACGGCCGGGGAGTTCGCCATCCGCAAGTTTGACCATCCGGCCGCTTATGCCCTGGCAGGCCTCTCGTTCGATACCAAGTTTGA
Source organism: Burkholderiales bacterium (assembly GCA_031387185.1). Classification (GTDB taxonomy): domain Bacteria; phylum Pseudomonadota; class Gammaproteobacteria; order Burkholderiales; family JAEUOS01; genus CANJDH01. The sequence goes on along the minus strand of JANNCZ010000694.1, from coordinate 2,318 downwards.
CCTCAAACACACGCTTGAAATGCCCTGGAACGAACACTTCTTCAGCGTGCCACCCGAGGCGCGTCACGGCCAGCATCCGAAGTTGGGCAGCCTGCATATCGGCATGAAAAAGGCGCTCGAAGCCGCAGCACGCGCGGTGAAGCGATGACCATCCCCCCTTATTCTGGACTGCTGTCTTGAGAATCCCTGAACGGCTGCAACCCCTGCTTGAAGACGGCCTCATCAGCGCTGTAGTGCGCCAGCTCATGAGCGGCAAAGAGGCGATGGTATTCGTCGTGCGCCGTGGCGATGGCGAATCCACCTGCTGCGCCAAGGTCTACAAGGAAGCCAACAAGCGCGCCTTCCGCCAGGCGGTGGATTACACCGAAAACCGCAAAACCAAGAATTCACGCCAGGCACGCGCCATGGCCAAAGGCACGCGCTTCGGCCGTCAGGCGCAGGAGGCCGCGTGGCAGAGCGCTGAAGTGCAGGCGCTGTATCGCCTCGCCGCTGCCGGTGTGCGTGTGCCCGAGCCCTACGGCTTTCACGAAGGCGTGCTGCTGATGGAACTGGTGACCGATGCCGATGGCAACGCGGCCCCGCGTCTCAATGACGTTGACTTCAGTGTGGAAGATGCGCTTGCCACCCATCGCACCCTGATCGCCGAAGTCGTGCGCATGCTGTGCGCCGGCCTGATCCACGGCGACTTGAGCGAGTTCAATATCCTGATCGGCGCCGATGGCCCGGTGATCATCGATCTGCCACAGGCGGTTGATGCGGCGGGCAACAACCACGCCGAAGCCATGCTGGAGCGCGATGTGGGCAACCTGCGCAATTACTTCGGCCGTTTCGCACCGTCATTGCTCACGACCGCCTACGGCCAGGAAATCTGGGCGCACTACAAGACCGGCAAGCTCACGCCCGAGACGGTGCTCACCGGGCAGTTTCATCGCGAACTCAAAGCCGTCGATCTGGAAGGTGTGCTCAGCGACATCGAAGACGTGAAGCTGGATGAAGATGCGCGCTTGATGCGGATGCGGGCGGGGGACTGATTCGATTGCAGCGAAAATACGTATACTGGAATCTTCAGTAGTGCGCGGTGATCAATATGCAAACGCACAGCGTCGATTCATCACCTCGCAAGAGCCGGGAGCAGCCATGAATTATCGCGACGTCATCACCATTGACGCGGACAAGCGCGGCGGCAAGCCGTGCATTCGCGGCATGCGCATCACGGTGTACGAAGTGCTTGAATATCTCGCCTCCGGCATGTCGAACGCGGAAATTCTCAAAGACTTTCCCGATCTTACCGCCGCAGATATTCAGGCGTGTCTCGCCTACGCGGCTGACCGCGAACGCCTGCAATTCACGCTCGCCGCGTGAGGCTGTTCGATTGATCCGCGCTGATTGTCACCGAGCCAGATTGTCAGGCGTGGGGCAGATGCGGCGCAATGGCGATTCCGCGAACGCAGCCGCAATCCATATAATTCTGAAACTCTCATAGTCGCTTCGCCAACTCCTTCCCTCAACACCGGCTCAAAACAATGACAACAGGAATGACCGAGTGGGAATTCACCGGAGATGCCAAGAGTTGGTTAGACCAAGCCATACAGCAAGACCCGCCCCTACCGTTCAAGGAAGCAAAAGTAGAGCAACGTGGCAGTGGGAGCAATAGGCGACGCGACCTCTCGCTCCTGGGCAAGGATGGCCGCGTACTGATCACTGGCGAAGTCAAACTGCCATATCGAAAAGATGGCAGCAGCCCGTATTTGCATTTGGTTGTGGCAGACGCCAGGTCAAAAGCGCGTAAAGCGGGGGCGCGATTTTTCTTTACCTGGAACGTGAATGAGTGCGTCCTGTGGGAAACCGATGCTGCGGACGCGGCATTGCACAAGCAAGACTACAAACGCTGGCAGGTCACGCCAAAATTCTCGGTGCTGCGCGAGGAGCATATGCTTCTGCCGACCACCGCCGATCAGATTCGATATTGGATTCCCGCGTTTCTGCGGGATCTGGCGCGCTGCTTGAATGCGACGGAGCCGTTCGAGCGCCGCACCCCCGATCAACGCTTTATCGATGCGCTCGAATCGGCACTCGAATTGCCGATTCAGTTCACGTTCGAGGAATTGCTTTCGCGTTTCAACAAGAAAGGCCCGTTCAGAGCGGATCTTGAACGCTGGATGCGCGATGACCAGGGCTGGGTGTTGTCTGCCGACCCAAACGATATCCGCGAGAATTTGTTGCGTGCGGCGAAAGTTGCCTGTTATTCGCTGGTCAACCGGCTGGTGTTTTATGAAGCCTTGCTCAAGCGCTACAAGGAGATGCGCAAGTGCGAGGTG
>JANNCZ010000668.1:0-3464 GCA_031387185.1 Burkholderiales bacterium | reverse complement strand
GAGCCGACGCGCGCATCGAGCACCACCGCGCCCGCGTTTCGCGCGCTGGAGAAAACGGTACGCGAAACCTTCCCCGGCGCCATCGTCGCGCCGGGCCTGTTCACGGCACGCGCCGACGCTGGCTACATGGATGCGTTGGCCGACAACGTCTATTTGTTTTCGCCAGTGCGCGTCGGCCCCAAAGACACGCCACGTTTTCATGGCATCGATGAGCGCATCGCCGTGGGCAACTATGTCGAGATGATCCGCTTCTATCACCGGCTGCTGGAGAACACTGCCGGGAGATAGCGCATCGAGTGGACGAAATGAGCGCACGAAAAAAAACCGGGCGAATCGCCCGGTTTTCTTTTGAAGGCTGAAATTACTTCTTGGCTTCAGCTTTCGGTGCATCTTTCTTCATCTCGTCTTTCTTGGCCATCTTGTCTTCTTTGGCTTTCTTGGCAGCAGCGGCTTTGTCTTCTTTGACTTTCTTGGCAGCAGCAGCTTTGTCTTCTTTGGCTTTCTTGTCGTCGGCCTTCATGTCGGCTTTCGGCGCGTCTTTCTTCATTTCGTCTTTCTTCATCTCGGCCTTGGGGGCTTCGGCTTTCTTGTCTTGGGCGATGGCAGCGGTGCCGGTAACGGCGAAAACGCCAGCGATCAAAACGGTCAGGAGCTTGTTCATGGTTGTTCCCTTAAGAGTAAAAACAATCGATTTGTGCGAGTTGATGACCTCCTCGGTCAGAGCGATTAACGCGGGCCCGAACGACTGGTTGACAGGCCAAGCGGCTTAACGGCGCGAAGCGAGGAATTCAGCAGATAAATATCATGCTGCGTCGCAGCATATGGATCAGAATTTACTCTGAAACCGTTGGTGGACATGGGTTTCCAAGTCATCCTCCCTACCGGCGCTCAATCTTGACAAATATCAAGCGGCCTGCCTGAAGCTCAATTTCACCTGCGTCCCCAGTGAGCGCAGCATGTCAATCAGGGCTTCAGCCGAAAACAGGCTGATTTTGCCGCGCATCAGGTCGGAGACACGGGGCTGGGTAATCTTCAGCAATTTGGCAATCGCGGCCTGCGACAGGCCCGATGCTGTGAGCTTCTTTTGCACCGTTCGCAGCAATTGGGCACGGATCTTCATCGCCTCGGCTTCGCCGGGCGTGTCTTCGATGGCGTCCCAGACGCTGTCGAACCTCTGCTTGGGCTGTTTCATGATTTTCTCCGGATCAAATCGTCAAATCGCTTCTTCGCCAGACGCACGTCGCCCAATGCCGTCTGCTGCGTCTTCTTGACGAAGCAGTGCAGCACATACACCGCATCGGCAAAGCTCGCGACGTACATCACCCGGAACGCGCCATCCTGCTCCGCAATGCGGATTTCACACACGCCGGGACCAACGCTCTTGAACGGTTTCCAATCTGCCGGCTCCAGCCCGTCCTGCACCAGATCAAGCTGATAGCCCGCTTCGCGGCGCGCGCTCGCACTGAAAGCCTTCAAGTCCCTGAGACTGGTGCCAAGGAATTCGAGCGGCTTCTTGACGGGCATGCGGGATTATACAATATCTTGTATGTCCGCCACAATTTAAGAAAAACTCCACCACCTCACCGTAGCGGCCAGATCAGCGGAATCCATCCAGTGCTAACGAGTCGCCATCCTGATACTCGCACCACGCACTTCGAACCGCGCTTCGTCGAGCACCTCACCATTTTGGCTCAGCAGCCTGAGCACATGCGCCCCCGGCAGCGGAAACCATGACATGGGCCGGTTCGCAACGCCCAACACCTTGCCGTCCAGCTCCCAACGCGCCGCGCCGTACGCAGTGGCGGCAAACTGCATGCGCTGATTCTTCGGCGGAATGTCAGGGTCGAGGGCGATGATCGAGCCAGGTACCGGCGAGGCAATACGCGCCTGGACGTTTGCGATATCGCTTCCCTTGCCCGCAAACGCCACAGCCTGCACCACCGCCCTCTCACTCCCCGCAACAAACACCTCGCGCCGCGGCGGCTCCAGCGCTGGCTCGTAGCGCACTTCTTGCGCGATCACACCAGCCGGCACAGCGGGCGCAATGCTCGGCACAGCGCCACGCCGGTGCAAATGCAGCATCACGTCGCGCCACACCGGCGCTGCACCCGAGATGCCGGACACATCGTGCATCGGGCTGCCGCTCGCGTTACCGACCCACACCCCCACGGTGTGGCGCGACGTGAAGCCCACCGCCCAGTTGTCGCGCATGTCCTTGCTGGTGCCTGTTTTGACGGCGCTCCAGAACGGCGTATCGAGCGGGTTGTCGAGACCGAAGGCGACGGCGCGCGCGGCGCGGTCGGAGAGGATGTCGGCAATCACGTAACTCGCCGCAGCGCTCATGGCGCGGCGCGGTGCAGCGGCATCCCCGGTTTGTTGCGGCGTGGCAGCCGGAAGGTGCGCGCGTTGCGCTGCGCTAGGCTCGGTAAGCGCGCCCTGCGCGCGCGGCGCAGCGGGCGTCAAGGTCACACCCGACCACACGCCGCCATTGGCCAGCGTGCGATACGCATTGGTGAGCGAGAGCAGCGTCACATCCGCACTGCCGAGCGCGAGGCTGAAGCCGTAGTAATCGCCCGGCTCTTTCACCGAATCCAGCCCCACCGCGCGCAGGCGCTCGGCGAAGCGGTCGGTGCCGACCATCACCAGCGTGCGCACCGCCGGCACGTTGAGTGAAGACGCGAGACTCGCGCGCACCGACACCGCGCCGCGATAGGCCTTGGCGTAGTTGCGCGGAATGTAGAGGCCGGTGTCGGTCTTCAACTGCACAGGTGAGTCGTCGAGGATGGATGCGGCGGTCAGGCGCCCTTCTTCAATCGCGAGGCCGTAGAGAAAGGGCTTGAGCGTGGAGCCGGCCTGGCGCAAGGCCGTCACGCCATCGACATGCGCGGCCTGCGACAGATCGCCGCTGGAGCCAACATAGGCCAGCACCTCGCCGCTCGCGTTGTCGAGCACGATCACGGCGCCGTCTTCGACATTGCGGCCGTTCAGTTCGGCCAGGCGCGTGCGCAAGGCCTTGCGCGCGGCGGACTGCACGTTTGCATCGAGCGTGCTGGTGGCGCGCATGCCGGGCTTGGCGCCGGCCTGGGTCAACACGCGGCGTGCGGCATGCGGCGCGGCATCCTGTTTGGGAAACGCCTCGTAGCCGCGCGTGAGCGTGTTCTTCACTTCTGACGCGAGGCCATCGCAGGCATCCGCTGCAACCGGTTTGGTGATATTGCGTTCGCCCGCCTGGAAATTGAGCAGCCAGCAAGCGCGGTCGGCCACCCGTTTCGGATCGGCGTTGGGTGCGCGCAGCAGTGCGGCGGCAATGGCGGATTCACGCCGGTCCAGCCCGTGCGGCGCCTTGCCGAACAAGCCGTGCGACATGGCGGAAACGCCCTGCAACTCACCCCGATTGGTGACGAGATTCAGATAGGCCTCGAGGATTTCGTTCTTTTTCCAGGTCTTCTCCAGCGTGAGGGCGG
>JANNCZ010000640.1:0-1959 GCA_031387185.1 Burkholderiales bacterium | reverse complement strand
GCCCCATTGCAAAAACGAATACCACGGCACATCGCGCACGCGGCCACGCACGGCCAGCACCGAGATGAAGGCATTGGGCGCATAGCCGGCCTTGATCGGCACCGAGACCACCGGGTCTTTGCCGGTGAGCGGCAGCACCAGGGTTTCGATCACGCCTTCGCGCTCGATGGCGACCCATGCAGTGGCAGTGCGGAACGGCATGCGCACCTGAAACTTGGCGGTGTCGTTCGGGTTGTAGCGCTTTTTCTCGGGCAATACATCCATGCGGTCAGCGTTGTCGCCACCGAACCACCAGTCGCTGCCCGAGACCCAAATCGAGCTTGCGGCGCGCGAGGCATTACCGCTCGCATCTTCGGCTTGTGCGATGAGTGTGACGTTGCCCGACTCGTTCAACGTGGCTTCGCACAGCATCAGGCCGCGTGTGTCGCTCTTGCCTGAACACACGGTGCCGAGGTCTTTTTCTTCCGTCTTGTTGTCATAAGTGTAAAAACCGCCGACGGTGCGCTTGCGCGTGGAGGTGGTGGTCTTGAGCGCGCCGCTCACCTTGACTGAAGCGCCGGCCTTGGGTTTACCGTTGAGATCGAGCACCAGCACTTGCAGGCGCGCGATTTTTTTCACCTGCACCCAGCCTTCGGACTTGATGCCGGCGATCACCGCGGCAGGCCACAGCGTGGTGCTGCCACGCAGGGTTTGCTCTTCACCGTTGGGGTCGCGATAGGTCATCTCGGTAAGCAGCTCGCGCGGGCGGTCTGCCTTGGGCAGGTTCTTGACCACGTAGCGTGCGGTACCGTCGTTGCCGAGCTTGACTGCGTTTTTGTCAGCGACGAGTTTGTCAGCGTTGCCGGAGTCGCCTGCTGTGGTACTGCCACCGCTTTGCGACGCATCGCTCTCGCCTTCGACGCGCTCCAGGCCTTCACCGCGCTCGTCCAGCATGCCGAACGAAAACTCTTCATAGTCGCCGAAGCTCAAAGCCTTGTTTCGCACCACTGCCGTCATCTTCACCGCGTGGCCAGGCGCCGGGCCGCCGGACAGATACGAGAGTGCGAGGTTGAACGGCACTTCTTGCACTTTCACCTGCGGCTCCTTGGGCGGGGTCACTGCGCCTTGCATCACCGGCAGGCGGAATTCGGCAACGCGGAAGCTGCCGGTTTGGTACGAAGCGCCGTTACTGCCATCCCCCCCATCGCCCTCGCTGCGGGCGCCATCGCCCCTTCCGCCGCGTCCCGCGTTGCCCCCAGCGGCGCGCGTAGTCAGGGTGACGCTGTATTCGCCAAGCTTGGCATCCGGCGGAATTTTCCAGGCATGGCTCGCAGAACCGCGCCCACCAAAGCTCAGCGGCAGTTGATAGCCGGTGCCGCTACCCACATGGGTGAGGGTGACGCCGTTCGGCATGCGGCCTGCGGGCAAAGCGGCGAAGCCTTGCAGGGTCTCGGCGCGCAGGTAGTGCTTCATCGAGACCGTCTCGCCGGCGCGAAACAGCGGGCGGTCGAATACGGTGTGTGCGACGACGCTGGTGTCGCTGCCGTAACCTTGATTGACGTTGTAGCGCCACGGCTCGATGCCATTTTGCCAGTCGGACAAGGTGAACGACATGTCGCCCCCCTTGCGTGCGGAGACGAAGTAGGCGGGTGCGCCGTAGTTGGCGTGAAGGCTGCCACCGCTGTTGCAATTGCTCTCGCGGCGCAGTGATTGCGGCACCATCGCCACACCGTTCGCATCCGTCTTGCCTTTCCACACTTCGGTGCCCGAGCAGTCGGAAATACGCACGGCGGCATCGGCCACCGGCCTTGCCGCGTCCAGTGTCGTCACCCACACGGCGCTGCTGTCGCGGCCCATCTTGAGATGCACCGCCATGTTGGTGACCAGTGCGCCGGCACGCACGTACATCGGCTTTGGTTTGGCGAGCAGCGCAGCGCCGAGGCGCTCGCTCTCGAGTTCAACGATGTGAAAGCCTGGCTC
>JANNCZ010000635.1:0-2380 GCA_031387185.1 Burkholderiales bacterium | reverse complement strand
TGAACAGCGCGAAGCGCGAATAGGTCATCTTTGCCGCACCCGCGACGAACGGTGCAAAGGTGCGCAGAAAGGGCAGGAAACGTGCAATCACGATGGTCTTGCCGCCGTGCCGCTCGTAAAACGCATGGGTCTTGTCAAACAGGCGCTTGTTGAACCAGCGCGAGTGTTCCCACGCGAACACCTTGTCACCGGAATAGCGGCCAATGCCGTAGTTGACCGCATCGCCGGCTATCGCCGCCACCGACAACAGCACGATGATGATCGTGACGTCCATGTCGCCGCGCGCAGCGAACGCACCGGCCACAAACAGCAGCGAGTCGCCCGGCAAAAACGGCATCACCACGAGGCCGGTTTCGACAAAAATGATGGCGAACAAAATGCCGTAAATCCACACGCCATATTCGCGGATCAACTCCGCCAAATGGGCGTCGATGTGGAGGATGAAATCGAACAGAGCGAGTATCAGGTCCATGCCATTTGCGCAGCCAGTGCGCTTCTTGTCAGAGCGGGCGCATGATACCCGACCGCTATAATTTGCCCGATGTTCGCAGGCGCTTCTTCTCCTTCTTCTTCTCCTTCTCCTTCTCCTTTGTCCGCAGTCTCTTCACACACATTGCCCGCTGATGATCGGGCGGCAGCGCGCGTGAAGCATGCGGCGATCCGCCTGCTCCCCGATCAGCTCATCAGCCAGATCGCCGCCGGTGAAGTGGTCGAGCGGCCTGCATCGGCCCTCAAAGAGTTGCTGGAGAACGCGCTCGACGCCGGTGCTGCGGCGATTGACATCAAGCTCGAAGCCGGCGGTGTCAAGCTGATCCGCGTCGCCGACGACGGCGGCGGCATAGCGCAGGACGAGCTTACATTTGCGCTCGCGCGACACGCGACCTCGAAGATTGCCTCACTCGATGATCTCGAAAACGTTGCCTCGCTCGGCTTTCGCGGCGAAGCGCTCGCGTCAATTGCGTCGGTGGCGCGCCTCACGCTCACCAGCCGCCGCACCGGCAGTGCCAGCGCTTTCGCAATCACCGGCAGCGCCAGCGCATTCGCGCCCACCGGTGGCGACCATCATGCGGCGATACGGCCTGCCGCGCTCGCCGAAGGCACGGTGATCGAAGTTGAAGAGTTGTTTGGCAATGTGCCCGCACGCCGCAAGTTTTTAAAGAGCGAAGCGACCGAGTTCGCCCATTGCGCCGAAGCGGTGCGCCGCATTGCGCTGTCGCGCCCCGATGTCGCGTTCACGCTCAGCCACAATGGCCGCGTCACCCTGCATCTGAAAAACGAATCGCGCGCGCAGCGCATCGCGCACGTGTTGGGCGAAGAATTCGCTGCGGCGGGGCGCATTGTGGATGTGGCGGCTGGTGCGCCAAGCGATGCAACAGCAGCGGGGCAGTTGACGCTCGCAGGCCTCGTCGGCAACCCGGCCGATGCCAGGCTCGCGCGCGATGCGCAATATTTTTTCGTCAATGGCCGCTTCGTGCGCGACAAGGTGTTGCAGCACGCCGCGCGCGCTGCGTACGCCGACGTGCTGCACGGCGACCGCCAGCCGAGCTTCGCACTGTTTCTCACGCTGCCGCCATCGCGCGTCGACGTGAACGTCCACCCGGCCAAAACCGAAGTGCGGTTTCGCGACAGCCAGTCCGTGCATCAATACGTGATGCGTGCAGTGCGCGCCGCGCTGGCCGGCAGTGCGGCACAAACCCCGATCCCCGATGCCGCGAAAACCCTTGGTGCGCCTGCCCCGCAGGCCGATGATGCCGATAGACTGGCTTCCACCAACGCTTACAGACCAGTGCCGTTGTTCAATTCGGCCGCAGCGGACCATCCGAATGCCTGGGCGCAGGACACCACTGCCTACTACGCCCTGTTTGCCCAGCGCCAAAATAGCGAACCCGGCAACGAGGCCAATGCCGCCGCAGCACAACGCGCAATGGAAGGCCCCTCAGTGCCGTATGGTGCTGGTGCCGACGGGGGAGCGCCAGCGTTCTCCGCCGCATCCGCGTTCAGCACCGGTGGTCTGCGCGCAGGCGAACTACCTGAAGGTGACATGCCCCTCGGCCATGCGATGGCGCAATTGCACGGCATCTACATCCTCGCGCAAAATCACGCAGGCCTCGTGCTGGTGGACATGCACGCCGCGCACGAACGCATCCTCTACGAGACTTTCAAGCATCAGTTGGATACACGAAGCAGCGTCACGTCAGCGGCGCGCATTGCCACCCAGCCGATGTTGATCCCGGTCACCTTCAACGCCGGGCGCATTGAGGTTGCCACTGCCGAAGACTTCGCCGCAGCGCTCACTGCGCTCGGCTTCGAGATCACACCGCTGTCGGACACCAGTCTTGCCGTGCGCGCAGTGCCGGCCTTGCTCGCCGATGCTGACGCC
>JANNCZ010000617.1:0-2714 GCA_031387185.1 Burkholderiales bacterium | reverse complement strand
CTTCGCTGGTCATCTGCACCGGCACCACGTGCAGCTTGTCGCGCAGCGCGCCTGGGGCGGCGCGCAGACTCACTGTCACAGTCTGACCGGCATCGAGCACCACGCCTTTCAACACTTTGAAATCATCGAGACCGTGAAAGCGCATACCCGGATTGCCGTGCAGCGCCGCTTGCGCGAGCCATTCAACCATCAGGGCAGCGGGCAGCACCGCGCGGCCGTTGATAACGTGGGATTCCAGAAACGGCAAAGCCGCTACGCTCACTTCACGCTCGAATGCGACGCTTGCGTGCAGCCTGAGTGCGGCGCCAGCCATCACCGCAGTCGCGCCAACGGCAACCGGTATAGCTACGTTGCGCACGGGCGCAAGCGTTGGTACAAGCGCTTGTGGCGTTGATTGCGGCGACGGTGCCAGTGCCAACACTTCTACATCGGCCATCGCCACCCCTGCCGCATGCGCCCGTGCTGCATTCACGCCAACACTGCCCGCGCAGAGTTCATCAACCAAAAATTGCGCGCCCGCGCCGGTCTCGATCAATCCGACGCCTTCCTGTTCAAACAGGGTGCGCAGTCCGGGCGTGACCATGCCACCGTTCCACGGGCCCCAGTTGACCGACACCACACGGCTTGCCGGGCGGCGGCGCGCTTCGGCTTGCGCAATCTTGTTGAGCACTTCGTTGGCCGCCGCGTAGTCGACCTGACCGACGCGTCCGAAGCGTCCGGTGTAGGACGAGAACAGGGCAATGACCTTGAGCGTGTCCCCCGCCAGCGCGTCGAGCAGATGGCGCAAGCCCGTGACCTTGGTGCCATAGACCGCGTCGAACTGCTCGGCTGTCTTGTCTTCAATGCGGCGGTCAGCCAACACGCCGGCCCCATGTACCAGACCACGAATGGCACCGTGTCGCACGCGAATCTGCGCAACGGCACCGGCGACCGCTACCGCATCCCGCACATCCACCGCGCAATATTGCGCACGCGCGCCAACAGCTTCGATGCGTGCCAATTGCGCGCGAATTTCGCGTTGCGCGATCAAACTGCGGAATTGGGTTTCCACCTGCGCCGGCGAGGTGCCGCGCGGCAGGTGCGCAAACAGGGCTTTCTTGAGGGCCGCCTCGCCTTCAATGCCCTGCGCCCACGCCGGCTCGGCAGCATCGAGCGCGCTGCGGCCCAGCAGGACAAGCGTGCAGCCAAATTGGCGCGCCATGGCGAGCGCTGCGTCGCCGGTCACACCACGGGCGCCGCCCGACACCAGCACCACGTCATGCACTGTCAATGGCGCAGGTATCGCTGCGCCGGCACCAGGTGAAAGCGCGGCCAGCGGTTCAAGCTCAACTTCGAGTGAATAGCGCGCAGCAGCCGACAGGCCCACTTCAACCGGACCAGCCAACAACATTTCCTCAACAATCTGGCGCGCAGCGTCAGCCGCGTCGAGCGACACCGGGTCGATGTCGATGGCCTTGCACTGCACATTAGGCCATTCCAGGCGCGCGGTTTTCACCAAACCCGCCAGACCACCACTCACCGGATCGGCGCGCTGGCTCATGGCACCAAAACCGAAGCGGCCATCGAGGCGCGACACCGTGACCAACAGCGCGGCAGACTCGCCACTGGCGCCGGCCTTGCGCAGCGCGGGACTGGCTTGTTGCATCAATTGCAGAGCACGCTGCAAGAAGCGTTCGTCGCAACCCGCTGCCGGCGCCAGCACCAGCAAGGCGTTGGGCTTGCCCGCGCGCGCGCCGGTAAATTTATGTTCGACACCACCGCGCTGGACGGTGAGGCGTTTTGCCTTGAGCAGGGTTTCAACATGTGCGGCGAGGGGTGAACCATCGTCCACCAGCCACACGTGCGCACCGGCGGGTAACGGTAAGGTCTCGCGATGCTCGTGGGGTGACAACATCACCGGGCGCACCACCTGGCGCATCACGGTTTGCTGCACGGCGCGCGCGATCACTGGCGCGGGCGCTGCGACAGCAGCGGAACTGATGTGACCCGGCGCAGACGCCAACGCCGAACTGGTGGCTGATATGACAAGCGGGAGCACAGCGGCTGCCGAACTGGAGCCGCCCTGCGGCCCGGCCAGAAAGTCCACCATCTGCTGCAAGGTTTGCAGCGAACCCAGATGCGCCGGCTTGATCTCCGGCGCGCCGGGCAACTGGCTGCGCAACGCCGCCATGATCTCGACACGCTTGATCGAATCGATACCGAGATCGGCATCAAGACCCATGTCGAGACTGAGCATATCGACGGGATATCCGGTCTTTTCTGCAACCACGGCCAGCAGCACATCGGCTATGTGTGCGCTGCTCGTTACGGCAGGTGCAGAGGCGGCAGAAATGGGGGCGGTCTGCACAGGCACGGATGGCACAGCGTGCGACGCGGGCTGCGTTGAACTCTGCGAACCCACGGCCAGAAAATCGGCAATCTGCTGCAGCGTCTGCAACGCACCGAGGTGTTCCGGTTTGATTTCGGGCGCGCCAGGCAACTGGCTGCGCAATGCCGCCATGATCTCAACGCGCTTGATCGAATCAATGCCGAGGTCCGCATCGAGACCCATGTTCAGGTCGAGCATCTCGGCCGGGTAACCAGTCTTGTCGGCGACGACGCCGAGCAATACTTCGACGATGCGGGCACTGCCTGCGCCGGCGTTTGCAGTGGTGGCGGCAGGCAACGCGACCGGCGCGAAAGCCTGCATCGGGGCAGCGAGTCCGGCTGACGCG
>JANNCZ010000595.1:0-13476 GCA_031387185.1 Burkholderiales bacterium | reverse complement strand
TAGCCCGCCAGCGTAAATGCCGCGCCGTGCGCGACATGGAACACCTTGGTCGAGCCAAAGATCAGCGCAAAGCCCACCGCCGTGAGCGCGTAGATCGCGCCCAGTTGCAGGCCATTGATGAGCAGTTGGAGTAGCAGCATGACGGCAGCGGCCGATCGCGACTATGACGGCAGGGCGCGGGGCGGCAGCGTCTCCGGGGTTCCCCGGGATGCGCTGCAAGCCTGCAACCAGCCGTTCAGCAGCGGATCAGATGTTGCCCTTGATCAACTTGCCCGCTGCACCGTCGATTTCATAAATGCCGAGCGGCATCGACACCGTGCCATTCGGCAAAAATTGCATCTTGCCGCCGACCACATCAAAGCTGCTCATCAGCTTGCGCTGCTTGAGCAGGTTCTCGCCGGTGATTGGCTGGCCTGATTTTTCGAGCGCCTGCGCGAGTTTTACGAACACCATCACCGCGTTGTAGTAGTTGGCGACATACGCGCTCGGGTCTTTGCCCTTCTTGGCTTTCCAGTCGGCGGCGAGGCGCTTGCTCACCGCATCACCGCTCCAGTTGATGATCTGGGTCGGGAACAACGCGCCCTTTGCTTCAGGCAATTGTGTGATGGTCGGTGCCGCGAACGATGAATAGCTCACCAGTTGCTGCTTGACGCCGTTGTCACGCAACTGCTTGACGATCTGCGCCTGCTGCGCACCAAACGACGCTATGAACACCACGTCAGGCTGCGCCTCGCGCACCTTGGCGGCAATGCCCGAGAATTGTTGCGACGCACGCGGAATCTGCAACGGCGAGACCATGGTGCCGCCGTTTTTGGGCACGTGAATGTCGAGCTCTTTTTTGATCGCTTCACCGGCCGGGTCGTCGACATACAGCAACGCCACCTTCTTCCAGCCGCGCTCTTTGACCAGATAGGGCGCGAACGCCTGCACTTCGAGGTTGACCAGCGGAATCACATTCCAGAAGTACTCGCCCAACTCGGCAAGATCCGGTCCGATGCCGCCACCGTTGACCGAGACGACCTTGGCCTTGTCACCGACCGGCGCAATCGCTTTCGACACACCGGTGAAGGCGGAGAGCACGTAAGGCACCTTCTCCACGCTCACCAGCTTGTTCATTGCCACCACGCCACCCTGCGGCGTCGCCTGACTGTCTTCAATCACCATCACCAGTTTTTTCGACAGCATCTTGTCGGCGTTGGCGTGCTCAACTGCCATCGCCGCTGCGCTGGAAAACAGATCACCGTATTCCGAGTTGGGCCCGCTCATCGGCAGATTGGCGCCGAAGCGGATGTCTTGCGCGTGCGCCGGTGCGGCAGCGGCCAGGCAGGCTGCCGCGAGCGCGCCCAGGAGTTGATGCAGTTTCATTGGTGTCCCCTCGTTGAAATATCGAGCGCGTGCAGCGCGCCTTTGATGAACGCAACACGGGTTGCGCCTTGGTCAAACAGCGACTGATTGTATACGCGGGATCAGAGGGGGAGTGCGTTGCGTTGCAGCACAGACGGCGGAAGTCAATCAAGATATCGCCAGAAGAACCGCTCACACCAACGTCTTCAGCGCATCATCGGTGGGAAAGCGTTGGTGTGTGCGGTGTTTCGAATACTGCATTGCCGCAGAACAAGGCCGATGGCAGAGTCACGTCATCGCGGTCACGAAGACTCGTTAGCATCAGGCGGGTTCAGTGCGGACGCGTAATCCTGACCACCGTAGTACACCCCAATAATCGACACGTGGTCGCGCTCGACGGTGAAGGCAACCACCGCACGGCCTTTGTAATTGGTTATGCGCAAGCCTGGGCGTATGTCGTTCCGCTTCGTGCCGCGCAGCGGGGAAGTCTGCAGGGTTTCGCAATAGTCCATGATGGCGCTGGTGTAACGCTCAGCGACAACGGGCGACGCAGCCACCGCGATATAGCCGTAGAGCGCAGCCATCTGCTCTTGCGCCTCCGGCGTAAAAACTACCTCGTACCGCTTCACGCTTTGGCAGTGGCTGCTTTGTGAAGAGAGGCAAGTTTTTTGCGCACTTGCGCGGCTGGAACCGCCCTTGCAGGGTTCGCCTTGAGTGCATCGTAGGCCGGCCCGGCCTGATCGGACAGCCATTGATCAACGGCGCGGTCACGCGCCATCAACGCGCGCAGGCCATCGCGAATCACTTCGCTCTCGGTCGCGTAATCGCCTGCCGCAACCTTGGCCTTGACCAGACCCGCCATCTCGGTGGGAAGCGTGATGCTCATCTGCTGAGTGGTTCGCATGTCAGACATCCCATGATTTATTGAATAGGATTGAATCATACACAAATGGTCAACGGCATGCCGGAAGAACGGCTCCTGGGGCGCGTTTTCAAAGTGTGCCTTTCTCATTTTTTGATCTGGCTCCCTCTGCACGATGCGACATGCGCGCCCTGGGTTATGCTTCCCGCCGCATTCAGCCACCCGCCACCGAAGAGCAAGGCCCCCAAGGAGACTCCCGATGAATCGCACACACCTCATTCGCCTGCCGCTCTGCGCCGCATTATTCGCGCTCGGCGTCGGCGCATCCGCGCAAGACACCACCAAACCCGAGTCACGCAACATGCGCCTGGTGGGCTACAGCGATTTGCAGGCGCGCACCGCCTACCAGCCGGTGATTCAGAAGCAGGGCAGCCGCTGGATCGCTTACGTCGGCCATCACGGCGACAACAAACGCAATCCGCTTAATGGCGCGATGGAGCACAACGGCACGTCAATCCTCGACGTGACCGATCCGAAAGCGCCGAAGTACCTCACGCACATTCCCGGCGAAGAAGGCCGTGCCGAGCAAGGTGGCGCACAGATGGTGCGCATTTGCCCCGGCGCGGATTTGCCCAAGGGCGACAAGTCGAAGTTCTACATGCTGCGCGTGTTCGGCAATCAAGCGCATGAGATGTGGGACGTGAGCGACCCGGCGAAGCCGGCGCTGATCACCACCATCGTCAAGGGCCTCAAGGGCACGCACAAGAATTTTTGGGAGTGTGATACCGGCATCGCTTACCTGGTGTCGGGTCATCCGCAATGGCGCACCAACCGCATGACGCAGATTTACGATTTGGCGGACCCGGCCAAGCCGGTGTTCATCCGCGACTTCGGCCTGGTCGGCCAGCAGCCTGGCGCAGGCGGGGCGGCGCCGATCTCGCTGCACGGGCCAATCTCGTCGGGCGTCAAAGGCAACCGCGTCTACTTTGGTTATGGCACCAACACCGATGGCGTGTTGCAAATTGTGGATCGCGAAAAATTGCTCAAGGGCGCGGCCGAGCCAACCCCCGAGAATCTGCTCGCACCGCAAATCGCGCGCCTCGATCTGCC
Source organism: Burkholderiales bacterium (assembly GCA_031387185.1). Classification (GTDB taxonomy): domain Bacteria; phylum Pseudomonadota; class Gammaproteobacteria; order Burkholderiales; family JAEUOS01; genus CANJDH01. Next base: position 10,160 of record JANNCZ010000595.1, on the reverse strand, counting down.
GCCGATGCACGGCGCACACACGGTGTTCCCGCTGCCGGGCATGGAGTTGGCCGAGTTCGCCAAAAACCTGCTGGGCAAGAAGCGCGACTTCATCGTCGTCACCGACGAGGCGATTCAGAAGGAGTGTCTTGAGGGCCGCCAGATGGTGTGGTTTGTCGATGTCACCACCGAGACCAAACCGTTCGGCGTCGCGAGCTGGACCGTACCCGAGAAGAGCGGCAACTTCTGCACGCGCGGCGGACGCTTCGGCACGCACTCATCGAATGAAAGCACCACGCCGGTTTACTTCAAGCGCGTCATGTTCTTTTCGCACTTCAACGCCGGTGTGCGCGCGCTCGATGTGCGCGACCCGTTCAACCCGAAAGAAATTGCGTACTACATCCCCGGCATGACCAAAGACACTGTCGTGCTGGAGACACCGGTGGCGATGCAAGGCAAGCTGCCGTTTACCGAAGCCTCGAAGAAGCGCGCGATCCAGACCAACAACGTGGAAGTCGATGACCGCGGCTACATCTACATCGTTGACCGCGCCAATACCGGCATGCATATTCTGGAACTGGCCGGACCGGCGCGCGACATTGCTGATTGGAAGGCGGCAGTGAAGTGATGACTGCATACGCTGCGCTGCGGCTGGCCCGCAGTGTGGTGATGTATGGAGCGCTTTGGGGTGCGTTCATCGCGTGGCCCGCGCACGCCGCCGAGAGGACGTTTGATCTGACGGTGGTCAATGGTGTGCTGCCCGCCGCGCAGCGCAGCCTGCGGGTGGAGAAAGGCGATCTGGTGCGCTGGCGCATCGTCAGTGATGGGCCAGGCGATCTGCATCTGCACGCGTATCGCATCGAGGCCAAGGTGATTGCGGGGGTACCCGCTGAGGTCGCGTTCACCGCGCACGCGACCGGGCGCTTTCGGATCGAATGGCATGCCGTGGTGGACAAAGCGGCGGACAAAACGGCAAGTGGAACCGCTCCTCGCGCCAGCGCGCATCATCACGCGCCGCTCGCTACGCTTGAGGTGCGTCCGAAGTGATGCAGGTGCCGGTGTGGCTGCGACGGTGGATTTCATGGCTGGGCACGCGCACTGCACTCACGTTGCTGGCCGCAGCAGCCTATCCGCTGCGTGCCGCTGCCCACGGTTTTGATGAACGCTACGACCTGCCCGCGCCTCTCGGCTATTTCGTGGCCGGTGCCGCGCTGACAGTTGCGCTGACGTTTGTTATTGCCGCACTGTTTATGCGGCGTGTGCATGACGCATCCGCTGCCAATGGCGCGCGCAGCGGCCGGCCGATTGTGCTCGACCCGGTGCTGCCCGGGTTACGGCTGGTGTGCCGCGCATTGGGATTGTTCACATTTGGCACGGTGCTGGCCGCCGCGCTGTGGGGCACCGCCGACCCACTGATGAATCTCGCGCCCACGCTGGTGTGGGTCATCTGGTGGATCGGTTTCTCACTTGCGGTGGCGTGCATCGGCAACCTGTGGCCGGCGCTCGACCCGTGGCGCACGCTGTTTGAGTTGATCGACAGCGCCGCGTGCCGCCTGGGGCGCACGCACGGCATCGTGCTCAATCTGCCGTGGCCGCGTGCTCTTGGCGCGTGGCCGGCTGTGGCGCTGCTGTTGCTGTGGAGCTGGCTTGAGGTGGTTTACCCGATCGCCACCGTGCCATACCGCCTTGGCTGCGCGATGCTGATCTGGTCGGCCATCACGCTCAGCGGCATGATTGTTTTTGGGCGCGAGGTATGGCAGCGTCACGGTGATATGTTCGCGATTTACTTCGCCACGCTCGGGCGCATGGCCCCGCTGGCGCGCGGCGCGACGGCGCACACGCTTACGCTGCGCGTGCCGTGCGTGGCGCTGACCGATGTGGATGATTCAGTCGCTGGCAATGCGCCGCGCCGCGCGGTCGAGACGGACGCGGGCAAGGCAAACCCGGACAAGACAATCTCGATTGAAACCAACCCGGCCGGCATGAGCGGCTTCATCATCGCCATGCTATCAACCGTTTTGTTCGATGGTCTGCACGGCGGGCAGGCGTGGCTGCTGCTGGAGCAAGGCTTGAAGCACAGCGTGCCGCAGTGGGTCGATGTCAACGGATACTTCGCGGGCACGGTGGGCCTGGCAGGTGTGTGGCTGATTTTTTTCGCGGCGTACCGGCTCACCTGTGTGGTGACGGCGCGCGTGGTCTCCGCAGCCTCCCCCGTACCATGGGCACAACACTTCGCGTTCACGCTGGTGCCGATTGCGGTGGCCTACAACATCGCGCACAATTTTTCGGCGCTGCTGATTCAGGGGCAGAATGCGATTGCCTTAATCTCTGATCCATTCGGCTGGCGCTGGAATTTGTTTGGCACCGCGAACCTGCGCGTCAACATCGGCCTAATCGACGCACAGGTGACCTGGCATGTGGCGATCAGCGCCATCGTGATTGGCCATGTGATCGCAGTGTGGCTGGCGCACCGCGTGGCGCTGCGCGAGACTGGCAGCGCGCGGCGCGCGGCGCTGGCGTCACTGCCGCTCACCTTGCTGATGATTGCCTACACTGTCATCAGCCTGCTGGTAATTGCCGAGCCGATGGTGCGGTTTGATGGCGCAGCCGGATAAAACGCGTTGAGCCACTGCCATAAGAACGGCTCCCACCAACGATCTTTAACGTCAATCCACCTTCGCGCCCGCGTCCTTGATGATGCGCTGCCACTTCACCAGCTCGCTCTGCACGTAGCGGCCAAACTGAGCGGGGTCCTGGTTCTGGCCCAGGTCAACGCCCTGCTCTTGCGCGCGCGCCCTGACATCGGCCTCACGCATGATGCGATTGAGCTCGGCGTTGAGCAGCGTGACAGCGGCGCGCGGTGTACCGGCCGGCGCCCAAAAGCCGAACCAGCCGGTCACCTCGTAGCCAGGCAGCCCGGCTTCGATCATGGTCGGCACATCGGGCAGACTGGCAACGCGCTCGGCACCCGTCACCGCGAGCGCGCGCAGCTTGCCCGATTTGATGTGCGGCTGCATCGCGATGATGTTGTCGAACATGAACGTGACGCGCCCCGCCAGCGCATCGGTGAGGGCCGGCACGTTGGACTTGTAGGGTATGTGCGTAACGTCGATCCCCGCCAGTTGCGTGAACAGCGCGCCGCACAGATGGCTGGTAGTGCCGTTGCCGCTGGAGGCGAAGTTGTATTTTTTCGGATTGGCACGCGCGATGAACATCAATTCGGTAACCGTGTTGGCGGGTACGGATGGATGCACGGTCATCACAAACGGCGTGGTGCCGGCACGTGCGAGCGGCTCGAAATCCTTCACCGGGTCGTACGCCATCTTCGCGTACAAGTTGGGCGCAATCGCGTGGGTGCTGATGCTGCCGAGCAAAATCGTGTAGCCATCGGGCGTGGCACGCGCCACGCTGGTGGAGCCGAGCGTGCCGCCGGCACCGGCGCGGTTGTCCACCACCACCGGCACCTTCCACGCTTCCGACAATTTTTGCGCGAACATGCGCGCCATCACGTCGGTGCCGCCACCGGCGGCGAACGGCACCACGATGCGCAGCGCTTGATCGGGGTAATCAGCCGCCGCGTGTGGCGCAGTGAGCGCCGCTGCGCCTGCCAGAAGCAGTGTGGAGAGGTGTTTGCGCATGCAGGCGCCGCCTACGCGGCTGGCGTATCGCGCCACGAACCCACCGGCGATACCGGCGATACCGGCCGGTTCCCGGTGCGCAACAGCAGCGTAGCCGTATCCACGCCGGAGCGCAATTCTTGCAGCAACTCGTCCGGGTCGTATTCGACGCCGATCGGGTTGGCATCGAACCCCGGGCCTTTCATGAAGCCATTGGCCCCGTCCACCGTCGGGTAGGCATCGACCTGAAACTCCATCTGGTTGCCGTCCGGGTCGGCGTGGTACATCGACACCGTGATGCCATGATGCAGGCACCAATACAGCCGGATGCGCGGCATGGGGGATCCTTCGTTGTTATAGGTATGCGTCAAATTATTATAGGTGCGGGCAAACTCCCCCGCGTGTCTTGCCGTCCCCCGCGTGCCGCACATCGGATCGCACCTCAGGTGCGGCATAAATCAATTGATGCATAGTGGTTTGCGACTACAATCAAATCGATGAAGGCAGTTGGCACGGCCTTGCGAGGATTCGCCCGGCTGGATTGGCGAATTGCGAACAATCCGGCGGGAGAGTCTGTGACGAAGAAGAACGAATACGATTGCTCCAAATGCCCAGGCTGGTGCTGCAGTTATGAGCGCATCCGCGTGACCCCCGAGGACATCGACCGGCTGGCCACGCATTTCGACAGTTCCACCAAGGAAATCAAGGACAACTGCCTTGAGCGCCATGGCAAGGATCTGTATTTGAAGCATCGCGAAGATCCAATCTACAAGTCGATCTGCGTATTTTTCCACCGGACCGAACGGCGCTGCATGGTCTACGAATCGCGCCCGGCGGTATGCCACAAATATCCTTGGGGCAATCGCTGCGGCTACTACGACTTCATCAAATTCGAACGCGATATGATGGGCGACAAGGAATTCATCCCCCTACCCTACCCGAAGCCCGACCCCGATTGAGACTGACCGGGATTGGTAGCGTTGCCGCTGTTTGTTGACTATTGAGGAAGAACCATGGCTGACGAATCAAAAATCCTGCAGATCATGCCGGCCGACGGCTGGAGCGCATCGTTTGAAGACGAGGACAGCGTCCCGCTGGTATGTTTTGCGCTGGTGCAGGGCGTCGATGAAAACGGCAGTCCGGTGTCGTCAGTGCGGCCGATGGCCTGCGTTGACGAAGTGATCGGGTTCTGCGATGAATACGAGACCTATCTCGGCGTCGAGCGCAGCGATGGCGACTACGACGACGAGGAAGACGGCGCAGACTGACCGCCGGCAACCGGGTCCTGGTCCACTCCTCGAAAGGAGAAGCGCGTGAGAAAGGTCTTGTATATCCTGGGGCAGCTTGACGATACGGACGTCGAGTGGCTGGCAAACAACGGCCGGCGTGAAAAGGTTGTCAAGGGCACTGTCCTGATTGAAAACGGGAAGGCGTCGGAAAATCTCTATATTGTGATTGACGGGCGCCTGGCCGTGGTGCTGCCAAACGGTTTCCGTCTGGCCGAAGTCGGGGTGGGCGAGATCCTCGGTGAAATCTCTCTCGTCATTTCGAGTCCACCTACCGCGTCGGTAGTGGTTGAGGAGGATTGTGTGGTGCTCGCTGTCGCGCAACTGAAGCTTCGCAACCACCTCAAGCGCGACGCCGCCTTTGCCGGACGTTTCTACCGTGCCCTCGCCGTGTTTCTCGCCAACCGTATGCGCTCAACTCTGAGCACCATGGGTTACGGGAGTGCCCCCGCCTCCGCTACGAGCAAGGCGATCGCCGACGACGACGAGCACGATTCCGACCTCCTCGACGACGAGGTACTCGACGAGGTATACAACGCAGGCTTGCGTTTTGAGCGGTTGTTGAAAAAACTCGCGCAGTAACAGTAACGTCTCGAACCCGCCCGGCAATCGATCGGAACAGCGTGCATGCGCGTCATTAAGCAGATTGCGGCATTTGCTTTGGCGGGTGGACTGGTGTGCAGCTGCCCGGTGTCCGCCCAATCCGGCGATGACCCCAGAGCCGCCACTCCCGGTCTTGCGCTGACGGCACAAGACCGTCAGGAATTTTTACCACTCAAAGGCACAATCTCGCTGGCGGAGGCGGTGCGCCGCGCGCTGAGCGCCAATGCCAACGTGGTGCTGCAACAATTGCAGGTGCGTGCAGAAGACGGCAACGTGCAGCAATCGCGTGGCGCCTATGATCTCGAGGGTCTGGGCGCAGTTGGGCGTGAGCATGCCGAACGTCCTCTCAGAAACAGCGAGATCGCGGCAGGCTCCAGTACCCGCGCGGAGTTCACCAACACCACCAATTACCGCGCCGGCGTTTCGCGCCTGCTCGAATCGGGCTCCCAGATCGAGCTCGGCCTCACCGTCAATGCCATTTCAAGTTCCCTGACGCCCCCCCAGCAAACCGCTGCGGCCCTGCGTTTCGGGATTCGCGTGCCACTGCTGCGCAATGCCGGCGGCATTCAGCAATCGACGGCGCTCAGGGCGCGCGAGCTGGAACGCGATGCCAGTGTCGAGGACCTGGTGCAGGCGAGCGCCAATGCCGTGATCGGGGTGACGCAGTCCTATTGGGAATTGGCAAGCCGGATCAAGCGCATTGAAATCCTGAAGGCGAGCGAAAGCCGGGCGGAGGGGCTGGTGGCGGAAATCACCAAACTGGTTGCCGCCGACCAGATACCGGGCGCGGAACTGGACCTTGCACAGGCGAGCGCTGCCGAGAAGCGCGCCGCCCGTTTTGCCGAAGAACAAGCATTTCAAATTGCGTGGAATGCGTTGGGCCGCCTGTTGCACGCCGATACCGGTGAAGCCACCATCGAGAGCCTTTCAATCGACTCGTTGCCGGTCATCGATCAACAGGCATTTGCGTTGGCCGACGCCGCTGTGCAACGTCGGCTGGCGGCTCCCGACCGCCGCGCCGACGTGCGCGCAGCGCGTCTGCGTGAACGGGCTGCCTACCTGCAACGGCTAGCGGCCGAAAACGGATTGAAACCGCAGGTGGACATGATCGTGGCCACGACCACCAATGGTCTGGCCGAGGGTGCTTCCGCACTAGCGCTCGGACCTGCGCTAGGCCTGTCGCGTCCGCTGCCTTCGCTGAGTGTCGGGGTCGAGTTGCGGGTGCCGTTTGAAAATAATGCGGCGCGCGGCCTGCTGCTAAGTCAGGAGTCCGCGCACGGTCGTTCGATCGTGCGCATGCGTGATGCCGAACGCAGCGTCGGCCCGCTGGTGGTGACGGCAGCAAGTACGCTGCGCCGGATTGCCCAGCGTCACCGTGACACCCTGGCCGCGGCCGATCGCTATGCGGTCGCGGTCAAGAACGAGTACGTCAAGCGCCGGCTCGGCCTGTCTACCCTGATTGACGTCATCACCGTGCAGGATCGCCTCGACAGCGCCCAATTGCTGTTGCTGCAGTTGCGCCAGGAGTATGCCGTCGCCCTCGCCCAGTTGCTGTTTGAAAACGGTGAGTTGATCCGGCGCGACGGAGATGCTTACCGGGTTGACATGCCGACCCTGACCGGCGCCGAACCCGTGCGCGCGACGCAATGAGCGAAAACGATTCGGGCACCAACCAGAAATTGTTCCGCAAAGTGGCGCTCGCGCGACTCTCGTCGCCCGACCGCATGGACGCGCTGTTGGGTATCGGCCGGCCCCTCACGGCGCTTGCCTGGGCCGGCGCCGTGATTGCGGTGGCCACCTTTGTGTTGTGGGGGTTCCAGGGGCGCGTGGAGCAAAAAGTTGGCGGCCGGTGCATTCTCATCAGCCCGAGCGGCATTGCCGAAGTAACAGCTGGCGCCAGCGGCGTGGTGGGCAACATCAAGGTCAAGCTCGGCGACCGGATCGCTGCCAACCAGGAAGTGGGCAGAATCGTCCGCGCCGACCTGGACGACCAGATCAGGCAGGCGCGCGCCCGTCTGTCGGAACTGGAGCGCCGGCAAGCGGAGATCGGCAAATTGAGCGCGCGTGCGGCCGGTCAGGGGCAGGCGGCGCGCTCCTCGGAGCAGCGCCTGAACGCGGCGCAGACGAAGCTCGCGGACGAAAAATCACAAGCGATCGACGCAAGGGTGGCAACTGAGCGTGCGCTGGTCGAACAGGGCTTGATCACGCGCCGCGCGCTGCTCGATACCGAGGAGACCCGCGCTGCGGCAGTTCTCGAGCGTGAACAATTGGCCGATCGGGCCGCGCAGTCCCGGCTCGGCTTCGCCGAGCAGGATCGCCAGCGCGACCGGGAAAAAGTCGCCATCGATTTCCAGGTCAGCGAAACACGGCGCAGCCTGGAGGCGTCACTTGACATCGTGCGCCAGTCGGCGCCGATCGTGAGCCCGTTTGCAGGGCGCGTGGTGGAAGTCAAAATCGAAAATGGCGTCGCAGTCGGCTACGGCGCGCCGATCCTGCTGATCGAGCGGATCGATGGCGCACAAGGCGACATTGAAGCGGCCATTTATATCCCCGGCGGCGAAGGCAAGCTGGTCGCATCGGGCATGGCCGTGGAACTGGTTCCCGACTACGTGAAGCGCCAGGAATTCGGCTTCCTGCGGGCCCGTGTCGAGAGCGTGTCGGAATATCCGGTCAGTTCCCCGGGCATGCGCCTGCTGGTGCAGAACGACAATCTGGTGCGTGAATTGTCGGGTGCGCGGGCAGCCCTGTTTGCACGCGCCCGTCTGGCACGCAATCCGGGTGGAAAATTTGTGTGGTCCGCAGCAGCCTCGGCGCCGCCGGAAGTGCGTACCGGCGCGCTGTGCCGGGCTGAGGTCACGGTTGGTGAACGGCCGCCGTTCGCGTTGCTCATCTCCCTGGTCAAGCAATGGACCACGCGCACGCTGTGACCGGCTGGCCGGGTTGGCTGGGCCGGCTGCGCGCGGCGTGGCACGCGCGCGTGGCGGCACGGCCGGTGCGCACGCCGACCGTGCTGCAGCTCGAAGCGCTTGAATGTGGTGCCGCGGCGTTGTCGATCGTGCTACGTCACTACGGCTGCTTCGTTTCGCTCGAAGAGCTGCGCCAGCGCTGCGGGGTGTCCCGTGACGGCAGCAAGGCCAGCTACATCATCAAGGCGGCACGCTCATACGGTCTGGTGGCAAAGGGCTACAAGAAAGAACCGGCCGACCTGCGCCAGATGCAGCTTCCCTGCATCATTTTCTGGAACTTCAACCATTTTGTGGTGTTGGAGGGTTTCGATTCGAAGCGCGCCTACATCAATGACCCGGCGTGCGGGCGCCGCTGGGTCACGCTCGACGAGTTTGACCAGTCCTTCACCGGCGTGGTGCTCGCGGCCCACCCAGGCCCGGATTTCAAGCCGCACGGCGAGCCCGAAAACATGTACAAGCTGGCGTTCAAGCACCTGACCAGCGACCGTCCGGCAATCGCCTTCTTGATGCTTGCGGGCCTGTTCATGGTGATCCCCGGGTTGGTGTATCCGGTGCTCACGTCGGTGTTTGTCGACCGTGTGCTGCTTGACGGTGACCAATCGTGGGCCAGCGCCATCCTGATTGGTTTCGGTGTCGCCGCGGCGCTGCACGTGCTGCTCGACTGGCTGCAGCACTGGTACCTGTTGCGCCTGCAGACCAAACTCGTATTGCTGATGGCGAGCCGCTTTTTCTGGCACCTGCTGCGCCTGCCGCTGACTTTTTTCACCCAGCGCGCGCCCGGCGAAATCGCCTGGCGCCTGATGCTCAACGACAACATCGCCACCGTGATTACCGGCGACCTGTCACGTGCCATCGTCAACGCCATTCTCGCGGTGTTCTTCTTCGCCATCATGATGGGGTTTGATGTGGTGCTGGCGCTGATCAGCCTGGCCGTGGTGTGCGCCAACCTGCTGGTGTTTGCGCGCGTCGCAAAGGTGACGCAGGAAAGCAGCCTGACCATGTCGATCTCGCTGGGCAAGCTGCAGGGCACGACGGCAGGCGGCCTGTCGGTGATCGAAACCTTGCGTGCTTCCGCCGCCGAATCGGTGGTGTTCGGACGATTTGGCGGGAATCTCGCCCAATACATCGAGGCGCACCAGCGGGTCGAAATGCTCGGTCTGACGTACCGGCAGGTGCCGGCGTTCCTGTTGCTGCTCAGCGAGGCGCTGATCCTGTGCTTCGGCGGCTACCGGGTGATGGAGGGGCACCTGACCATCGGCATGCTGGTGGCGTTCCAGGCCCTCTCGATCAGCTTCATCGGCCCGGCGATGGCGCTGGCGGGCATGATGAACACGGTGCAGGGCCTGCGCGGCGACCTGCAGCGCGTGGAAGACGTCCTGAAGTACGAGCGCGATCCGCTGGCGGAGGGCATACCCGACTTCCTGCCCGAGGATCTGCAGGACGGCCCGGTCAAGCTGTCGGGCCATCTGGAATTGCGCGGCGTGGCGTTTGGCTACAACCCGAACGATGCGCCGCTGCTGGACGATTTCTCGATGCACGTCGCCCCGGGCGAACGGATTGCGCTGGTCGGCCGTTCTGGCTGCGGCAAATCCACCGTCGCCAAATTGATTGCGGGCCTCTATGCCCCGACTGCGGGCGAGATTCTGTTCGATGCCAAGCCGCGCCAGGCATACAGCCGCTCACGCCTGGCCGGATCGGTTGCACTGGTG
>JANNCZ010000577.1:0-2942 GCA_031387185.1 Burkholderiales bacterium | reverse complement strand
ACTGTCTCGCGCGCGAACAAGGTCATCGCGGTGGCGAAATCGCGGCCATAGGTGGTGATGACGGTGCGGCTGATGCTGCGCGCCAGGCCCACCGCCGGGCGCCCGGTGCGAAAGCCGCGAATGGCGTCCTTGCCATACAGGTTCTCGGCGATGCCGTAGCGAATCGTCAGTGGTGAATCCATGAACAGTTCGTCGAGCACCGACAGGTCATTCTCGTTCAATGCCTTCTCGTAGCGCATGAATGCGATTTCCATTTCAGCTTTGGGCTCGGGTAAGTCAATTGCGTGAAGATTGATTTCTGCCATGTCGATCCCTTTAGAGTGGGGCGAGAGGGCTTTTTACTACGCCCTGCCGCTCGAGTTCGGCCGCCACACGCAAGGCATGGGTCTCGCACCAGGGCGCGGCGATCAACTGCACACCGAGCGGCATCTTGCCCGCGCGCGCATTTGCCACAACGACCGGCACCGTCACCACCGGCAAGCCGATGAAAGAGATCGGCTGGGTGAGCAGGCCCATCGAGGGCCGCGCCGGCACCTGTACACCGTTGAGATCAAAGGTCTCTGCGCCAATCGGCGTGGCACTCACGGGTGTGGCCGCTGCGATGATGATGTCGGTGTCGGCAAATACTTTCATGACCTCGGCATAAAACCAGCGCCGCAAGCGCTGCGCCTGTGCGTACCACGCGGCCGGCGTCAAGGCATTGGCGATGAAGCGGTCGCGGATCAGCGGCTCAAAATCGTCCGGGCGCGACTTGAGATTGGCCAGATGCAACTGGCTGCCTTCGGTGGCGGTGATCACGAAGGCGGCAGCGCGCGCCCGCGCCGTTTCGGGCAACAGCACCTCGCGCGTGGTGCCGAGGGCGCGGCACACCATCTCAACTGCTGCGCGCGCATCAAGGCCTGCGTTGTCGAGGAAGTAGCCGCCGGCGCACGCGACCCGCAGATCCTTCATGCCTGCAGCGAGACACATCGACACCGGCTTGACCGGTTTCTTCGCTTGCGCGGGGTCACCGGCGTCGAGCCCCTGCAAGGCTTCATAGACGGCAGCGAGATCGGCGACATTACGCGCGAATGGCCCGACATGATCGAGGCTATGCACAAACGGAAACACACCGCGCCGCGACAGGCGGCCGTAGGTAGGCTTGAGGCCGAAAATGCCGTTGAGCGAGGCCGGCACGCGGATCGAGCCATTGGTGTCGGTGCCGAGCGTCAGCGGCACCATGCCGCTCGCCACCGCTGCGGCCGACCCGCCAGACGAACCACCGGCAATGCGCGTGGGGTCGTGCGGGTTGCGCGTGGCACCGTAGTGCGTGTTCTCGGTGGTGAAGCCGAACGCGTACTCATCCATGTTGAGCGCGCCGACCAGCACGCCACCGGCAGCATGCATGCGCTCGACCAGGGCGCAATCAGCGGCGGCGGGTGGCAAGTCCCGGTTGATTTTTGAGCCTGCCAGCGTGGTGATGCCGTTGATGTCAAACAGGTTCTTGACCGCGTAAGGCACGCCGGCGAGCGGCGGCAACGCTTCCCCTGCGGCACGCCGCGCATCGATAGCCGCAGCCTCGCGCAACGCACGTTCGCGCGTGACTTCGGTGAAGGCGTTGATCTTGCCGTCCCGCGCGCCGATGCGCGCGAGTGACGCTTCAGCGGCTGCCATTGCCGTGAGCGTTCCGCCTTTGACGGCAGCGGCAATGTCGAGCGCGGATTCAGGCACGGCTTCGCCCATCACGGCTCCCAGCGCGGGCCGGGCTCGTCGGCCGGTCCGAGCGCAAAATCGTTCACCGTCGCAGCGATGGCCGCAAGACGCTCGAAGTTGAGGATCACCCCTGGTAGATGCGCAGCGGCAATCGGCAATTCGAGCGCCGCTGCGGCGGCCAGGATGTACTGCTCGGTCTGGTCACTAGTCATCGCCAACCTCCGCGTCAAGCCTTGTAGAGTTGCCGGTAGTCCGGCTCCAGATGGAACCAGTACATGTAGCCCATCACGTTCTTTTGCATCGCCACGTCCTGCAGCGGCTGGAACAGCGGAATGCGCGGCACCTCTTCATAAGCCAGCTTGAGCATCGCCTTGACCTCGCCGTCATAAATGGCCTTGCTCTCGGCGAATCGGGCGTTGGTGATCATCTTGTCGAGCTTTTCGTTCTGGTAGCTCATGGTGTTGAACACCGCGTTCTGGCCGTGGTAGCACCAGAAGAAGAAATACTCGGGGAAGTTGAGCCAGCCACCGAAGCGGTTGATCACCATCGGCATGTCTTTTTTTAACAAGGCCGCGCGCCAGTTGGCGCCCGGCACCTTGTTGATGGTGGCCTTGATGCCGATCGATGCGAGCGACTCCTGGATCAGAATCGCCATCGGCTCGGAGATGGTGCCGTTGCCGAGGTCGAACGAGAGCGTAGTCTCAAAACCGCCCGCCATGCCCGCCTCGGCAAGCAGCGCCTTGGCCTTGGCGATGTCGTTCTTGTAGGCGGTCGGTTGCGGCCACGAGATCGTCTTCACATCGTTGGTCGCCGCACCGTACATCTTGGCGCCGCGCCCGTACATGGCCGAGTCGTAGAGCTTGTCGTAGGGCACGGCGTAGGCAATCGCCTGGCGCACCTTGGGGTTGTTGAACGGCGGCTTAGCTGTAAGCATGCCGAGATACCAGATGGCATTCTCGATCGGCAGCGAGTTGACCTTGACGTTGCCGCCCTCTTTCGCCACTTCGGAAAAATCCTTGGGCGGCAGGGTGTAGGTGATGTCGATGTCGCCCTTGACCAGCAGCGCGCGGCGGTTGCCGGCATTCGGTACGTCGCGCTGGATCACGCGTTTGAGTTTGGGCAGCGGGCCAGATTTCCAGTCGTCATAGCGCGCGTAAATGATTTCCTGGCCGGGCTTCCACGACTCGACCTTGAATGCCCCCCCGCCGGCGGTGTTGTTGCGCGTCCAGGCGAGGCCCCATGGGTCGGCA
>JANNCZ010000571.1:0-4663 GCA_031387185.1 Burkholderiales bacterium | reverse complement strand
CCGCCCTCGGGCAATCTGAGTTGAGCGAAGGCGCAGGTGGCGGACAGTGCGCCGCAGGCGATAGCGGCGATGGACTGGGCGAGGACGTACGGCATACGGTTCATGGTGCTTCCTAGGTAGATGATGTGTAAAACAGGAGATCGCGAACACCGTGGCCCAGTTTCAGGCCGCGGTGTTCGAATTTGGTGACGGGTCGATGCGCGGGGCGCGGAGCGAAATTTTCGGAGCCGTTGGTCAGAGACGGCTCGGAAGATAACACTTCGAGCATGGATTCGGCGTAGGGTTCCCAGTCGGTCGCGAAGTGGAGATAGCCGCCGGGCGCGAGGCGCGTTGCGAGCAGTTTGACGAAGGCCGGCTGCACGATGCGGCGCTTGTGATGGCGCGCCTTGGGCCAGGGGTCGGGGAAAAACAGATGCACACCAGCGAGCGACTGTGGTGCGAGCATGTGTTCGACTACCTCCACTGCGTCATGGCGGATTACGCGCAGGTTGGTGAGCTGTTGTTGCTCGATCAGTTTGAGCAACGCGCCGACGCCGGGCGAATGCACTTCGACGCCGATAAAGTTTTTGTCCGGCAGCGCAGCAGCAATGCGCGCAGTGGTCTCGCCCATGCCGCAGCCGATTTCGAGAATCACCGGCGCACTGCGGCCAAACGCTGCGCTGTAATCGAGCGCGGCCTCGGAAAATGCAATGCCATAGCGCGGCATCAAGGTGTCGTAGGCGTGACGCTGCGCCGGCGACATGCGGCCCTGCCGCAGCACAAAGCTGCGGATCGACTGCGTGGTGAGGCGCTGCGGGGTCGTGGTCATGCGTGCGCCTGGGCATCGGATGCAGCGGGGGCGTGGCTACGAAAATGACGGCCAGCCATCACGCCCAAAGGCGCATGGATGGCTGATCTACACGGCATGCTGGCCCAAGATGCGCTGCCTGAGCGGCTCTTGGCGTGCCGTACTTTCGGAACGTCGTGAATGTGCGCTGCCGCCAACAAGATTATTTCGCGCCAATCATGCCGCCCGTGGGCGACGAGGGCGCGGCCGAATAGAGCTTGCGCGGCATGCGCCCGGCGAGGAAGGCTTCGCGCCCGGCCTGTACCGCTTTGTTCATCGCGCTTGCCATCAGCACCGGGTTCTTCGCGGCGGCAATCGCAGTGTTCATCAACACGCCATCGCAGCCCAGCTCCATTGCAATCGCGGCATCGGATGCAGTGCCGACACCGGCATCGACAATGACAGGCACCGAAGCCTTCTCGATGATGAGCGACAGGTTCCAGGGATTGAGGATGCCCATGCCCGAGCCGATTAAAGACGCGAGCGGCATCACCGCCACGCAACCGATGTCTTCCAGTTGCCTGGCCATGATCGGGTCATCGCTGCAATAGACCATGACGTGAAAGCCGTCGGCCACCAAAGTCTTGGCGGCGGCCAGGGTCTCGGTCATGTTCGGGTAGAGCGTGTGCGCATCGCCCAGCACCTCGAGCTTGACCAGTGTGTGGCCGTCGAGCAATTCGCGCGCGAGGCGCAGCGTGCGCACCGCGTCATCGGCCGTGTAGCAGCCGGCGGTGTTGGGCAAATAGGTGAAGACGGACGGTGGCACGAAGTCGAGCAGCGAGGGGGCGTCCGCGTCCTGGCCGATGTTGGTACGGCGGATCGCCACCGTGACAATTTGAGTACCTGACGCGTCGAGCGCGGCACGCGTCTCGGCGAAGTCTTGGTACTTGCCGGTACCCACCAGAAGCCGCGAGGCGTAAACCTTGCCGGCCACTTCGAAGGGTTTGTCTTTGATCTGCATGTCCATGTTGTGTTGCTCCCGTTCAGCCGCCACCGACAGCCACCACGATTTCCAGTGTGTCCCCGGCGTGGAGCACGGTGGTGCCGTGTTGGCTCTTGGGCACAATGCCGCCATTGCGCTCCACGGCCAGACGTTTGCCGGTCAGTTGCATGGCGTCGAGCAGAACGGCAACCGTTGTACCGCCGGCAATGCGGCGTGCTTCGCCGTTTACGTTCACTTCAATCATTGAGAACCGCAGGTTTGCTAGAATACTTGAGCCGCATTTTATCGGGTGAACCCGGTTTGGTTCTTCGGCCGGGCTCAAGATGCAGAAACGCCCGCAGCGGGTGTAGCTCAATGGCAGAGCAGAAGCTTCCCAAGCTTACGACGAGGGTTCGATTCCCTTCACCCGCTCCAAATGAAAAAGCCCCGCAGTGCGGGGCTTTTTTCGACATCAACGGGACAGTCTTGGTGCAGGCGGTTCGCGGGGTTGGCTGCGCGGGCATGGAGACGCAGACCTGCGGCGCACGGCTCACGATCGAGTTGCGCGCCGCATCAAGTCCGCGCCCGGCGTCAGGGCTGGACTTTGCTGACCGCCTTATTGGCAAACGAAAAGCTTGCCATCGTGTGCTCGGCAACGCGGTGCCACTGAAGCTGGTCATCGCGAAATTTAAGCCACGATACGTAAATCTTCTTGAACGCCGGATTTTTCGCCGCTTCATCGTCATACATCGAGTAGGCAGCGGTTTGTGCGGCCTTGAGGATGTCGGTGCTGAATGAATGCAGCTTGACGCCGTTGGCCAGCAGGCGCTTCAACGCCACCGGGTTTTTGGCATCGTACTCGGCCATCATGTCGGTATTGACTGCGTAGGCAGCAGCCTCGAAGGCGGCCTGGTATTCCTTGGGCAGCTTCTCCCACTCCTTGATGCCGACGTAGAAGGAGTAGGCCGAGTTCGGCTCCCACCAGCCCGGCGTGTAGTAATTCTTCACCACCTTGTAGAAACCGAGTTTTTCGTCGTCATAGGGGCCGACCCACTCGGCGGCGTCGATCGTGCCTTTCTCGAGGGCGGGGTAGATGTCGCCGCCGGCGATCAGTTGCGGCACTGCGCCGAGCTTGGCGAACACCTCACCGCCGAGACCGGCGATGCGGATCTTCAGGCCCTTGAGGTCGGCCACGGTCTTGACTTCCTTGCGGAACCAGCCGCCCATTTGCGCGCCGGTATTGCCGCCGGGGAAAGAGGCGATGTTGAAGTCCTTGAGAAAGTCGCCGACCAACTCCTTGCCGCCGCCGTAGTACATCCAGGCGTTTTGCTGGCGCTGATTGATGCCGAACGGCACCGTGGTCTCGAACGCGAAGGCCTTGTTCTTGCCGATGTAGTAATAGCTGTTGGTGTGGCCGCATTCAACGGTGCCGTTTTGCACGGCGTCTGCTACTTGCAGGCCGGGCACAATTTCGCCGGCCGCGAACACCTGGATCTGAAACTTGCCGCCGGTGAGGGCAGCAACACGTTTGGACAACAGATCGGCACCACCGAACACGGTGTCGAGGGATTTCGGATAGCTCGACGCGAGGCGCCATTTGACGTTGGGCGTGGATTGGGCAATCGCCGGGAAGCCGAAGCTGGCTGCTGCGGCACCGGTGGCAGCGGAGGCGCCGCTCAAAAATTGTCTGCGGGACGAGGTCATGCATGCTCCTGTGGGAAATGGAAAGGCAGAGATTGCTCTCTGCGTTTACTTCAGCATCAAGCGTGCCAACGTTTGTCTGGCGCGGCACCCGCAGCGGAGCCGGGCATCTGGCCCGCAGCACGTCGGTTTCGAACAGTCGGTTTCGAGCAGCAAGCGTTGTTCTTGGTGCATGCGCGCGGAAAATGCCCCGGCACAGGGCTTGATGCATATCAAGCCCGCTGGTGTCAGCCGTCGAGCCGTTTTTGAAACACGAGGCCGGCATGCTCGCGCAGGGCATGAAAATGAATCTTGTCCCACATGCCTTCGATCGCGCGCAACTCGGTGTGATGCGCGGCGAGGAAAGTCGGCGCATCGACCGCGTCCCACATCACGCGATGCGAGTTGGCATCGATGAAGCGCTTTAGCTCGGCCGGCTCATCGGCCGTGACCCAGCGCGCCAATTGATAGCGTGACGGCGCCATGCGTGCTGCCGCGCCGTACTCATGCGCGAGGCGGTGCGCGACTACTTCAAATTGCAGGTTGCCGACGGCACCCAAGAGCAGCATGCCGCCATCGAGCGGGCGGAACACCTGGATCGCGCCTTCTTCACCGAGCTGGGTGAGGCCGTTGCGCAACTGCTTGCTCTTCATCGGGTCAACCATCTCGACGGTCTGGAACAACTCGGGCGCGAAAAACGGCAGTCCGGTGAATTGCAAATCCTCGCCTTCGGTCAGCGTATCGCCCAATTGCAGCAGGCCGTGATTGGGAATGCCGATGATGTCCCCGGCGTAGGCGTCTTCGACCAGCTCGCGCCGCTGCGACAGAAACGTGACCACGGTGTTGGTGCGAATCTCCTTGCCGGTGCGGCAAATCTTGAGCTTCATGCCGCGCTCGAAATGCCCGGCGCACATGCGCACGAAGGCAATGCGGTCGCGGTGCGCCGGGTCCATGTTCGCTTGAATCTTGAACACCACGCCGGCGAATTTCTCTTCGGTCGGTTCGACCACGCGCTGGATCGCAGTGCGCGCAATCGGCGCGGGCGCGAGATCGACCAGCGCGTCGAGCACTTCACGCACACCGAAATTGTTGATCGCCGAGCCGAAGAATACCGGTGATTGACGGCCTGCGACGAACGCCTCCCGGTCAAACTCGGGCGAGGCGCCGGTGATGAGTTCGATCTCGTTCTTCGCCTGCGCGTAGGCAGCGCCGAAACGCGCGGCGATTAGCGGGTT
>JANNCZ010000778.1:0-6334 GCA_031387185.1 Burkholderiales bacterium | reverse complement strand
GCATTTTCGAGACCAGAAAATCGATGCGCGTGTGTCCGCGTGTGATCAGCGTGTAAGAGAAACCAATCGCGCTGGTCACCGCCAGGGTGTAGCCGCCAATCTCGTCGATGCCCTGCAGGCTGTACTGAAACAGCTTGCGCGACACCATCTCGAAACAGCTCGCCAGTGAAAACAGGATCAGCCACCAGCCCGACAGGATCACCAACACATCGGTGCCCTTGGCGAGCCAGCGTGAGAGGGGGTTATCGGGCATGGCGGCTCCCCAGGTGGCTCAGTCGATCTTGTAACCGCGCACCTTGCCGACAGTGGCGTTCCAGGTTTCGGAGCACTTCGGGTCCACCTTGTTGCAGGTGGCCTTCCAGAGCGGCAGCACCACCTTGCTGACAGCATCCTTGACGCGCTTCTCATCTGCCGGCGAGACTTGCACCATCGTCATGCCGAATTTGGTGTTCTCCTTGCATGGCTCCTTGCCGACGTTGCAGTTGATGGCGTCGTCATTGGCGCGCACCGCCATGCCCCACAGCTCGTCTTCCATTTTGCGGAACTGCGAGGCGACGTTTTTTTGCTGCTCGGGGGTAAATTTTTTCCAGTAGTCCAGATTCATGAAATGCCCCTGCACCGATCCTGACACTGACAGCGGCAGAAAGTGGCTGGTGACTTCAGGCCACTTGCCCGAGTTGCCCGAGGTGGGCGAGGTCACGCCGCAGTTGGCGACGCCGCGCTGCAGCGCCGGGTAGACCTCGGAGAATTGCAGCGTGACCGGCGTCGCGCCGAGATTCTGGATCAACGCCGCCATCGACGGCGTAAAGCTGCGTACCTTCTGGCCCTTGAGGTCATCGAGTGTCTTGATCGGCGAGTTGCAGTAAAACACCTGCGGCCCGAACGGCCACAGCGTCATCACCTTGGCGTTGAAGCGCGTTTGCAGGCGCTTGTCGAATACGTCGCGGTAGGCATCCACGGCTTTCTTCAAATCGGCCATGTTGGTCGACACGCCAATCAAATCAACGCCCTCAAAAAACGGATCATCGCGCGAAGCCATCCCGATCTGTACGCTCATCACGTCGAAGGTGCCCGAGCGCAGCAGGCGCAGCGCATCGGCCGCCTGCACGCTCACCGCATCCATGGTGTTGTAGTTGACATTGAAGTCGATGCCCGACAGCTTGGGCAAGGCGATGAAGAAGCCCTTCTCGACGCCGACGTGCTTGCCGTTGGACGAGAAATTGCCGGCCACGCGCATGCCGGTTTGTTGGGCCTGCGCGGGCAGGGCGGAGACTGCCGTCGCCAGGGTGGCAGCAAGCAGGGTGTTGGTGAGCAGCTTCATGGACATTTCCTTCAGGGTGGAGAGAGACAGCATTGAGGCGCGAGAGACAAAGTATCAGGATGCGGCGTGAGGCGCCCAGGCGGTGAGGGAATCGATTCCGGCGTTCGCCTTGCGCAACGCGCCAAACACGCCCCAGGCGACAGAATCGAATACGGGGATGCCGAGAGTTTGCTGGAGTGCGCGTGCAACCGGCGCGCCACGGGTATTGGTGCCATAGACGATCAGTGCGTCCGGTTTGGCCGGGCCGCAGCTTGCCACGCAAACCTTCGCGGCTGCGGCTATTTCGTCTGGCGCCACTTGCGCCATGGCAAAGTTGTCAGCGATATCGGTGCGATGGGTTGATGCCACGCAGTCGAAGCCCGCGGCGGCAAAGTGAGCCTTGATGGTCTCGTTCATGTGCGGCGGGTTGAGCGTCACCATGCAAAAGCGCTTCACGCCCGACGCGTGAAACTGCTCAAGCAATGCAAGACTCGCGGTGGTGGCCGCAATGCCCGTGGCGGCTTCGATCTCGCGGCACAACTGGCGGTCGCGTGCAAAGCCCACCAGCCCGCCGGCACTGCCGTTCCAGCAGATCACCTGGCAGCGCGCATCGGCCAATAGCTGCGCCGCACCCAGCAGCGCGCCGGAATCGTAGTAAGCGGCGGCCGGGTTCTCGACCTGCACGGCGGTCAGCGCAAAGCGCGAAAAATGCACACTGACCGGTGCCGCACCGGCCGGCCGGGCGGCGCACAGGTCTGCCAGCATCGCGCATGCCACCGGTTCGACGACGGTGTTTGACGAAGGCAGAATCATGCCGATGCGGATCGCGTCCATTGCCAACTCCGCGTGCCTTACGCGCCGTAGCCCAGCAGGCGCGGCAGCCAGGTCACCAGCGGCGGGAACAACATGCACAGCACCAGTACGCCATACATCAGCGTGATGAAGGGCCACAGCGCCACGACGATGTCGCGCATCGAAATCTTGTTGATGCCGCACACCACAAACAGCACCACCCCGACCGGCGGCGTGAGCATGCCGATCACCAGATTGAGCACGAACAAAAAGCCGAAGTGCAGCGGGTCGATGCCGTATTGCAGCGCGATCGGGTGCAGCAGCGGCACCAGCATGATGTAGGCGGCGTTCGATTCGAGGAACATGCCGACGATGAACAGCAGCACTGCCACCAGTGCCATGTAACCCAGCGGGCTGGTGGTGATGCTTTTCACCAGCGTGGCTACTTGCTGGGGCAGCAAATCGATGGTGAGCAGATAGGTGACGACCGAGGCAAACGCGATCAATGCGCCGACCATCGCGGTGGTGATCGCCGAGCGCATCAGGATACCGGGAAGGTCGTCCATTTTCAGCGAGCGCGTGATCACAAAGCCGATAAAGAGCGCGTACACCACCGCAATCGCCGAGCCTTCCGTGGCAGTGAATGCGCCTCCGACGATGCCGCCGATCACCACCACCGGCATCAGGAAGATGATGAACGAGCGCTTCAGTTGTGCCAGCACATTGCGAATATTGAAGGCCTCGCCGGTGGCCGGGTAGCCGCGCTTGCCGACATACCACGAGCAGATCAGCATGAAGCCAATGGTGATCATGATGCCGGGTATCACGCCCGCCATGAACATGCCACCGACCGACACCGACGGCCCGGCCATGAAAGCGTAGACGATCATCGCGCCGGACGGCGGAATGATCGGGCCCAGATTGCCGGCCGCCGCGACGATGGCCGAAGCAAAGGGCTTGTCGTAGGCTTTGGTCAGTGAAGGACCGAGGATGGTCGAGAGCGCGCTCGCGTCCGAGACCGCCGCGCCCGACACGGTGGCGAGGCCCGCGCCTGCCAGCATGGTGACGTGCGCCAGGCCGCCGCGCACACGGCCCACCACGGCATTCGCGAGTTCAATCAAACGCTCGACGATACCGGCCTTGACCATCAGTTCGCCTGCCAAAATAAAAAACGGAATCGACATCAGCGGAAATGAATTGACCGCGTGCATCATGCGCTGCGGAATGATGGCAAAGCCATCGGGAGAAAACGCCAGCGCCAGCAGCGCCGCGAAGCCGAGCGAAAACGCAATCGGCATGCCGAGCAAGCCGAGCAACAGAAAACCGAGAAAGATGCCAAGGCTCATGATGTGTTCGCCTATTCCGCTCCGATTGCGGCCCGCTCAGGGGGGCCTGCCCACACAATGCGCAACAGATGCAAGGCACTGTGAAACGCTCCCACTGCCACCGGCAGCATGAACACAGCAATCGTTACCTCCACCGTCGGCAGCATTTCGCTCCACTGCCCGGCGGCCACCTTGAGCGTGAAGTAACCGATGATGAGCATCATGGCCGCCGAGAGCAGCGCGACAAAACGTGCCAGCCCGTTCTGACCGGCAGGCGGCAGGCGGTCTACCAAGAGGCCAATGCTGATGTGCGCGTTCTGTTTCACTGCAATTGGCACAGCGAGGAACACCGAGGTCACGAACAGCAGGCGCCCGATATCGTCCGCCCAGTCCATTGACGAATTGAAGCCGTAGCGCAGGAGCACCTGCATCGACACCACGGCGACCATCAGCGCCATGGCCAGCATGATCAACCAGCAGACCAGCCGGTCGAAACCATCGACCAGTTGGTCGAAACCATCAAGCAATGCCTTGAACATTTGATTCCCTTCGCTGTTGACCGGACCGGCGATGACGGACGCCAGCCCGGCTTGCTGCCTTATTTCATTTTGGCTACTTCGGCGAGCACGCTATCCACCAGCGCCGCGCCCGCACGCTTCTTCACATCATCAACCACGCCTGCGGTGGCTTTGCGCATCGCTTCACGCACTGCCGGCGAAATTTCGGTGTACTCCATCTTCTTCTTGAGTTCCTCGAGCGCTTCGGCATCACCTTTGGCAGCGCTGTCGCGCTGGCTCTTGACGGCGCTGTTCATGGCGTCGCGGATCGCCTTTTGATAGTCGGGTTTGAGGGCTTCGAACGATTTCTTGTTGGCAAGAATCACGATGAAGTCAAAGAAGTGGCCGCTGTTGGACAGATATTTCTGCACTTCCATGTAGCGCGCGGCGCGGATGATCTGGTAGGGGTTCTCCTGCCCGTCGAGCACTTTTTGCTCAAGCGCCGAATACAACTCTTTGGCATCCATCGCCAACGCGTTGGCGCCCAGTGCGCGGAAGGTGGCGAGATGGGTTTCATTGGGCTGCAGGCGAATCTTCAGGCCCTTCAGATCCTCGATGGTTTTGATCGGCTTCTTGTTGTTGGTGATGTGGCGCGATCCCAGTTCCATCCAGCCGAGCACCAGGAAATTTTGCGCGGCCATCTTCTGGTCGATCTGCTTGCCGACCGCCCCGTCCATCACCTTGAACGCCGCCTCGCGGCCAGAGAAAAGAAACGGCAGGCTCACCGCTTCGAGTTCCGGCACGATGCGCGACATGTAGGCTGCGCCGGTATAGGTCATCAACAAGGACCCGGCGCGCACGGCATCGACGTTCTCTTTCGCGCCGCCCAGTTGCATGGCGGGGAACAGATCCACCTGCAGCTGATTGTTGGTGAGCCGCGCGAGTTCGGGTTTGAAGACTTTTTCCATCGTCACACTGCTCGAATGGACCAGGTCGAAGTTGCCGGCGAGGCGAACTTTGTCCTGCGCGATTGACAGCACCGGCGCAAACGCCAGCACTGCTGCCAATGGGGCAAACCGTTTGATGAAAGACATCTTGAATTCTCCTGTTGAAAAAACGATGGCAGATGATGAAATGGCCGTTGACGGGAAAAACCGGCGGCGTCAGCCCGGCAAGACCGATGACGATTGCGTCCACGGCGTGATCTGGAACGGCAGATGGTGCGGCTGCTTGGCGTCGTAAATATCGAACTCCATGGTCAAGCGGGTGTGGTAGCCGCCCGGTAGTTTGGCACCAATCTTCTTGTAATAGTCACCCACGTGCACATCGATGCGGTAGCGCCCGGTTTTCATGTCGGCCGGCTGCATTAGCGGCCCTTCGGGAGGACGACCTTCGGCGTTGGTCACGGCTGACTTGAGCAGGGTGGGCGTCGCGCCGTTGTAGGCGTAGAAGTCGAGTTTGAGACCGCTGGCGGGGGTGCCGCTGTACAAGTCGAGGATGTGGGCCGTGACGCGGCCACCGGCGGGTGCCTGGGCGGGGGCGTCGGTAGAAGCGACGAGGGCGCTGCCGGCGGCGATGCCGGCAGCAAGAAAGTCGCGACGCGAGTGGTTGCTGTTGTCCATGATGGAAGCTCCTTGGGAAGATGGAATCGGTTTGGTCGGTGCGTACAGGTCAGCTGCCGCGATAGGTCATGTAGCCCCAAGGGGAGAAATACAGCGGGACGTGGTAGCGCTGCTTCGCGTCCCAGATCGCGATGCGCAGGGGCACGACATCGAGAAATTCGGGATTGGTCTGCGCCACGCCGAGACGCTTGTAATACTCGGCCACATGGAACACCAATTCATAACGCGACACCTTGAGGGCGTCGCCTTCAAGCAGATTGGCGGTGACGCGGCCTTCGTCGTTGGCCTGCACGGATTTGAGCAGTGTGCGCCGCTCGCCCTCGATCTGGTACAGGTCGATGCGAATGCCGGCGGCCTGCTTGCCGGTGTAGGTGTCGAGCGCATGGGTCGAGAGCTTGGGCGGCAAGGCCTGCTGTGCTTCGGCATTGTTGCTGATGGCGAGCAGGGCACCAGCGGCGATCGCAGTTGCGGCGCCTGCAGTGAGCACATTTCTGCGATCCAGATCGGTTTCAGACATGAGGAAACTCCTTGAAAAATGGAAGGTCAAGTGACGCGGTCACGCTTCTGATGCGCTATCACGGGTGCAGCGGTGGCAGTGCTGGTGGTGCTGGTGGTGCTGGTGGTGCTGGGGATGAAAAGGTGTTGTGCAATGAAGTGGTCGGCGATACCGCCCGCAGTGGTGACCCACACGTCGGGCAGCGCCTGGCTGATTGCGGCCAAAGCGCGCCGAAAGTGCTTGAGGCGAAAGGGCTGACCGGCACAGTGCGCATGCAGTGACACGCCCATCACGAGTGGTTG
>JANNCZ010000492.1:0-2931 GCA_031387185.1 Burkholderiales bacterium | reverse complement strand
TGTACGTGCGCGGCGACGCTGCCTGGGTGGACGACTGGGTCAAGCGCGCGCGCGACAACGGCTTCTCGGCGTTTTGCCTCACCGTCGACAGCGCGTTCTACAGCCGCCGTGAACGCGACATCGTCACCCGCCTCGCCAAACCCTGGCGGCCCACCGGCAACGCCGGTGCCGAATTTCAGGCAGCCCTGTCATGGGATACGGTAGACCGCGTCAAGCGCATCAGCGGCATGCCGCTGATCCTCAAGGGCATCGCCACCGCAGAAGATGCCGAGCTCGCCGTGCAGCATGGCGTTGATGTGATCTACGTGTCGAACCACGGCGGCCGCCAGCTCGATCATGGCCATGGCAGCGCGGCGGTGTTGCCCGAAGTGCTGGCAGCCGTCAATGGCCGTGCCGAAGTGTGGGTTGATGGCGGCTTCATGCGCGGCACCGACGTGGTCAAAGCCATCGCGCTGGGCGCAAAAACAGTCGGCTTGGGAAGGCTGTCATGCCTCGGCCTCGCTGCCGCCGGCGTGCCTGGGCTGGTGCGCACCTTCGAATTGCTCGAAGAAGAGATCCGCCTGTGCCTGGGCTTGCTCGGGGTCAACAGCTTCACCGAACTCACGCCACGACATGTCACCAGCGCGCCGTCGGTGTTCGACCCGCATGTGTTCAGCGCGTTTCCGCTGCTGGATCAATACGACACGGCGTTGCCGTTGCTGAACCGGTAGGCGCGGCAGGAGCGGCTGTGGATCAAGCCGGCGGGCTGCAATCCTTTCCAGCAGCCATTCTACAACGGCCATCAAGCCACGATCGGCTTGCACCAACAGTTTCCGCTCGGCGCATTGCGGACTTTTTTGTGACCGCCGCCGCCTCAGACGCGCACGTCAAACGTCGACGGCCGCACTTCAGGCACCGTCACCGCGCGCCGCTCCAACCAATATTGCGAGGCGGGCGGCACCAGCGCGAAACCGGGATCGACGCCCAGTTTTTGCGCCGCATCCATCGCCCAGTTCGGGTTGTAGAGCATCTCGCGGGCGAGCGCGACCAGATCGGCCTGCCCTCTTTGCAGGATGCTCTCCGCCTGGTCTGCATGCACGATCAGCCCAACCGCCATCGTCATGATGTGTGCTTCACGCCGGATACGCTCGGCATACGGCACCTGATAACCGTAAGCCGGTTTGGCTGCGCCGGCCGGCGCGCGGCCGAGAATGCCGCCGGAGCTGCAATCAATCACATCGACGCCCAGCGGCTTGACGCGTGCAGCCAGCACCACGCTTTGCGCAGGGCCCCATCCCGCATCGTCCTCAGCCGACAAGCGCAGAAACGGGAGCGTATTGGTGCATCGGTGCCACCACCACGCGGTTTTCAAGATTGAGATCGCGAATCGATAGCGGCGTGAACAAAAGAGGCTGAGTCATGGCGAAGTGGCCGAGGACGATTATTTTTGATGCGGCAGATCGAAGTAAGATTATCGCTTGATAAAGAACGAACCTTTGGGAGCCTGCCATGCCGCGCCGCACCAATTTCATCCCCCACGGCGTCATCCCCGCCGTGTTGCTGCCGTTCTTCGATGACCTGTCAATTGATGAGGCAAGTTTTCGCACCCACCTGCGCGACGTCACCTCGGCCGAAGGCATCAGCGCCGTCACCATCAATGCGCACTCGACCGAAGCGGCTTCATGCACCTTCGACGAACAGCAGCGCGTGCTGGCAATCACGCAAGACGAAATCGGCGCGCGCGTGCCGATCGTCAACGGCGTCTACACCGACAGCACGATGGAAGCGCAGCGGCTGGCAAAAATGGCGCACGCTGGCGGCGCATCGGCCCTGCTGGTGTTTCCGCCCGGCGTCTATGCATTCGGCCAGCGGCCCGAAATGGCAGTGGAACATTTCAAGCGCATCGCTGATGTCACCGACCTGCCGCTGATCGCATTTCAATACCCCGCCAGCGGCAGCATGGGTTATCCGCTGCCGACCTTGATCAAGATGATTGAAGCGGTGCCGGCGATCCGCGCGATCAAGGACTGGTGCGGCAATGCCCAGCTGGCCGACCGCCAGATCCGCGCCCTGCAAACGCGCAACCCGCCGGTCAATGTGCTCTCGACCCACAGCGCCTGGTTGTTCAGCGCGCTGGTGCTTGGCTGCAATGGATTGCTTTCGGGCAGTGGCTCGGTAATCGCCGGCTTGCAGGCGCAATTGTTCACTGCCGTACAGGCCAAAGACCTGGCTGCCGCACAGCGTGTCCACGAGCGCATTTACCACACCGCCGAAGTGTTCTATGCCGACCCGCCGGTCGACATGCACAACCGCATGAAGGAAGCGCTGGTGCTGATGGGCAAATTGCCACGCGCCGTGGTGCGCCCGCCCCTGGTGAAAATTTCCGCGGCTGAGATCGAGCGCATTCGACAGGCACTGGTCGCGGCGGGTTTGCTGACGGCTGCCGCGCACGTGCGCAGGGCGGCATGACGACGATCAAGCTCGACACCCTGCTCGACGGCCTGACCTTCGGTGAAGGCCCGCGCTGGCACGGCGGCAAGTTGTTTCCCCGATGGCATCTGCCTCGACGCCGAAGGCGCGGTGTGGGTCACCAACCCGCAGGGCGATGCCGTGCTGCGCGTGTTTGAAGGTGGCCGCGTCGCGCAGAAGGTTCACACCGGCGAGCGCCGCTCCTTCGCCTGCATGCTCGGCGGTGACGACAGGCGCACGCTGTTCGTCGTCACCAACGTCGGCAGCGGCCCGGCGATTGCCGAGAAAAAGGCCGGGCGCATTGAGACCGTGCAGGTCGATGTGCCGGGCGCCGGTCTGCCGTAAGAATTCACCTCTCCTCAATCCCCGAATCACACCAGAAAACAGTATGGCCCGCCTCCCCTACCTCAATCCCGCCGACCTCGCCCCTGAAAATCAGGATCTGCTCAAGCGCCCGATCAATCTGTTCCGCGCGATGACGCA
>JANNCZ010000466.1:0-2058 GCA_031387185.1 Burkholderiales bacterium | reverse complement strand
GCCTTCGAACACGCCGGAGAGAATCTCGACGCTGTCACTCTCCTGACGCTGCGTCACATGGCGCGAGGTGCCTGGCTTGCGGCGGTCAAGGTCGTGCTGAATATCTTCGGCTGACAAGGTCATGCCGGGCGGGCAGCCATCGACCACACAGCCAATCGCCGCGCCGTGCGATTCGCCGAAATTGGTGACGCTAAAGAGGTGGCCGAGGGTGGAGCCGGACATGGGGGTGCAGAAGGTGGGGTGGCGGAAACCGCGCACGCGCACGGGAGGGAATGGTCGCAATTTTAGCCGATGCCATTCCTCATCTGCCGCATGCGGTGCGCCGCAACGCCGGAATCTCCATCAGCCGGCGGCTCGGGACATGTCATCGCGCATCTCTGACAATATGCTGAAAACCGTTGGAGGACAACGGTCTCCGCCACCCATTCCCATCGGAAATCTTACAAACTGACCGGCCCGATCGTCACCGGATCCACTCCACTCGCCCCTGCCCCGGCCGAAGCACGTTCGACATAGGGCTTGGATTTGTCAATCAACTGTTGCAGGGTCTGGTTGTTCTTCACCATGTTGGTAATGGCCTGACTGCGGAAGTTGTCCATCGCATCAATCGCCTTGAAGGTGTTGTCGAACGCGCCCTGCAGCTTGCCAATCTCTATCAAGGGATCGGACGCAGATTTAGCCACCGTTTGCGCATGCACGCCCAGTTGTGCAGAGGTTTGCACCACCAGATTGCCAATCACTTCCTTGGTCTGGCTGAGCGCTTGCTGGACGCGGATTTGATTGCCGGTCGCAATCGCCACCATTTGCGCAATCGCCAGCGCCGACATGCCGGTGGTCTTGAGGCGGTCAATCCCGATCGACATTTCGCGCGCGGTCTTTTTGAGCGGATCGAGTGCAAGGTAGCCGTTGACCGTGACCGATTGCTGGATCAGGATGCCTTCGAGGTTTTGCGCCGCGTAGTACAAGGCCTCTTGTTCGAGTGCCTTGCCGCGCAAGGGATCGGTGCTCTTCAGGGTTTCGACGTGACCGTGCAGCTTGTTCTGCATCGCCTCGGCAAAATGCGCTGCCGCCTTCAGGTTTTGCATTGCCTGCCACAGTTGCACCTTGGTCTCGTCAAGCGCCACCACATCACGTTCCAGATCGTCCTGGGCCGCTGACAATTGCGTAATCAGCGCGGCAATTTGACTGTCTGCGGACTCGTATTTGCGCAGATAGGCTTTGAGTTTGGACGCGCCGGGGATGAAACCCAGAATTTTGTTCGTCGAGAACAAGTCGCCTTGCTTGCCCGGATCAAGACTGTCCATGATGCCGCGCAACTGGCCCATTGCGTGAAATGCCGGGCTGTCTTCGATACCGCGAAAATTTTGTTTGAGAAAGCTGGTATTGAGGCGCGTCGCGTCGGCTATTTCCTTGCGCCCTAGCTTGAAAGCGGAATCCAGGCGCTTTTTGAAGTCGTCGCTATGGACATCGGCTGCAAGCAATCCCTGAATGAAGGCATCGACCTGTTCGTCCACGCGCTGACGCAGCCCTTCATCGAGCGGCACCAGTTCCTTGGCCTTGGCCTGCGGAACAGCCGGGGAAAACTCCGGAGGCGTCAGCTTGAATTCGTCCGCGCCGGACTTGGGTTCTGTGGTTTGCATGATTGATCTTCCGCTTATTTGGCACTACTGCCCGCAGCCGCGTTATCGCCGAGAATCTTCGCCTCGTGGTTGTCGCGAATGGTCTTGGCCAGCACGAACGACGAAGACACCAGATAGAGTGCCGCGCCGACCAGAAACGCCTTGTGCCAGCCGTCGATGGTCAGCCGGAACAATCCCCAGCCGGTCAGCATGAAAGCAATGATGAACGCCGCCCAGACCTGAAATACCCACATCTGCGTATCGATCTGTTCGTCGCGATTGTCACGTACCGTCTTTTGCAGCGTGAACGATGCCGACAGGCAAAAGAAAAATCCGACTGCCAGCAAGGCTCGGTCCGTTCCGGCGCTGGGCAAGGCCCAAACGCCGTAGACACACAGCACGACAGCACAGGCAAACGAAATCCATACCTGCATGATCC
>JANNCZ010000450.1:0-1639 GCA_031387185.1 Burkholderiales bacterium | reverse complement strand
GGTGGCGCTGGATTGGGCAAGCACGGCTGCGCAGCATTCGCCGCTGCGCAGACCGCCAAACACAGCCAGCCGCACCACCACGCGATGACGCTCCGATTCGGTGCTGGCCACCGAACCTCTCTGCTTTGGGCGCCCACGGCTACTTGTCGACGCCGATGCCCGAAGGCTTCTTCGGGTAGCCGACGCCGGACTTCACGACGATTGGCGTGGTCTGCCGCGAAGCGAGGCCGGGCTCGATTTTCTCGCCGCGATGAAGGTTGAAGGCATAGGCCTCCATCGCCGTCATGTCGTCGCTGTTGACATCGAGCGCCTTGCCACCTTGCGGGTTCTGAATGCACCAGTTGACCATCTCGCGGAAGGGCACGACCTTGTTGAACATCGGCATGTATTTCGGAAAGGTCTGCGGGTTCGCAGCCGCCGCATCGGGGTGGCAGTTGCCGCAGGCCAGGCCGTTGTTGCTCATGTCGGCGCGGCTGCCGTGCCAGAGCTCGCGACCTTTGTCGACGATGGCGAGCAACTTGGCCTCTTGATCGGCCAACTCGGCCGCCGTGTAGGGCTCGCGGGCGGTGGTGGTTTGAAGCGCGCACAGCAAGGCGCACGGCGCCACCAGCCAGCGGGCGGTGCGTTGGAATGATGAGGTTGTCATGCGGCGGCTCCGGTCACAGCTTGATGCCGTTTTTCAAGAACGGCGTGAGTGAATCGCCAAAGGGTTGGTGCTGCACCAAGCCGCTGAAACCGGCGTCGAGGTTGACGTATTGCGTGCCCATGCCGTCCACCTCGTTGGACGGATCGGAGCGGTTCATCTGCGACTCCGGATACGGCAGCTTCACCGCCGGATAAGGCCACGGCCACGACGTGCTGAGCGCACCGACCGAGCTCATGTTGCCGATTCGGTTGTAGACCGTCTGGTGCACATGGCCGTGGAACGACATGACGCTCACGAACTTGGCGAGCGCCTGGCGAATCTCCGGCGCATCGGAGGTTTGGAAGTTCCAGCGCGGGTAGTAATCCCAGAGCGGCGAGTGTGTGAAGACGACGATGGGCGTGTCGGGCGAGAGGCCTTGCACATCACGCTGAAGCCACGCGAGTTGCTCGGCTTGAATGCCCCACGGCCCGGCGATCGGGCTCTCCAGCATCTCCATCACGCCCATGCGCTCTTTGGGCGAGAGGCCAGCGCCCGTCCAGAAGTCCTTCACGATGATGGAGTTCAAGCCGATGAAGTGCACGCCCTTTTGATCGAACGACCACGTCTCTTTGCCGAACATGCCGCGCCAGGCTTTGCCCATGTCGAGGTACCAGTCGTGCTCGCCGGGAATCACCTTCATCGGCATCTTCAGCTTCGACAGAATCGTGCGGCCTTTGGCGAGTTGGTCTTCGGTGCCGTTCTGCGCGATGTCGCCACCGTAGAGCACGAAGTCGGGCAAGGGATTCAACGCATTGACCTGCGCGACGGCGTCTTCCAAGCTGTTGTCGAACTTGTGGCCCGAGGCGCTGTAGAGGTGCGAATCGCTGATCATCGCGAAGCGAAATGGCGTGACCTTGCGGCCCGACTGCGCCCGCACGATGTCGACCATGCCGACGTTCACACCGATCGCCTGCGCCACCATCGTCGACAAGCCGACCTTGCCCGTGAAGCCGA
>JANNCZ010000418.1:0-1572 GCA_031387185.1 Burkholderiales bacterium | reverse complement strand
GTGCGTCGACGCGTATGCCTACTCTGGCTGAAAGTTCGCCGCCTTAAGCAGATTTACGCTACGCGTCAAATCCATGCGCATGAATTCGACAAACGCGGCGGGGTCAAGATAGCCCGGCACGATGCCCGCTGCATCAATGCGCGCGGCAAACTCGGGTTGTCTCACTCCTTCGGCAATCGCAGTGACCCGCCGGCTGGTCACAGCAGGCGGCAAGCCCTTCGGCCCCCACACGCCATACCAGGACGCGATGCTCAACTCCGGCATGCCCGCCTCTGCCGTGGTGGGAATATCGGGGTTGACCTTGCTGCGCGCGTTGCCGGTGATCGCCAGCCCGCGCACACGCCCGCCCTTGGTTTGTTGGATTAGCGCGGTGGCCGAATCGATCATCAGCTGCACGCTGCCGCCCATCACGTCGGCCAACCCTGGTGCGGTGCCCTTATAGGGGATCGCCTGCAGGTTGACGCCCGCAAGACGCATGAATTCAAGCGTGCCCAAATGGCCCGCCGAGCCCAGACCCGAAAGCGCCATGTTGTAGCCGGCCGGATTGGCACGCACCGCCTTGACCAGATCGGCCAGCGTGGTCGCCTCAACCTTGTTCGACGCGATGATCAGCAGCGGTGCCTGACCAACGCGCCCCAAGGCGGTGAAGTCGTCGAGTGGGTCATAGGGCGTGCTCTTGACCACGTTCTTGCCCATCAAAAACAGGCTGGCGTTAAACAGGAGTGTGTAGCCGTCCGGCTCGGCGCGGCGCACCTGATCGCTGCCGACCGTGCCCGAACCACCCGGCACATTGTTGACCACCACACCCACACCAAGACGGTCAGCGAGACGCTCAGCCATGATGCGGCCCAGCGCATCGGTGCCGCCACCGGGCGGGTAAGGCAGCACCATGCGGATTGGCTTGTTGGGGTAAGGCTGCGCAGCGGCGTTGAGGGAGACCAGCGAAGCGACCGCAAGCACTGAAGCAACAGCAAGACCAGAAAACACTCGGCGCATGACGATGACTCCGGAGAAGGAATGGAAATTAATTGTAGCGGCAAGCGTGCGCGGGGTGAGTCTCACCAGCAGCGCGCATGATCTCGGGCACCACCCTGGTGTCCGGCACAATCATGTTTCAGCCTGCGTCAAAAACTCACGGCTCGAACCCGCCCGGTTCGCTTGGGCAAGTTCAACTCCACGCCGCCCAAGGCAACAAAACGCGCGTGAATGCGGCTCCCCAATCCACCGGAAGCGATTGGCTGCGCCAACGCGTTTCGCAGAATGGCGCGCACCTCTTCCTCCATCGAGCGGCCGTGCGCGGCGGCTGCCATCCGCAGCTTGTCCTTGATGACAGGATCAATATTGCGAACAGTTAGTGTGGTCATGGAAAGTTTCCTTCGGCATGCAATGCGAGCATATATGCGCTTATCTGAACTGTCTCAAGACGTCTGCGCCAGGTAGCGGAGCGAACATGCACCTACACCAGGAGCCGCTCCAGGAGCCAGCTGTGGAGTCTTGTCACCTGGATTCGTTGGTGGGAGCCATTATCAGCCCAATGCAGTGATTTGTAATTTCCTGCTATTTCGCCATCAT
>JANNCZ010000380.1:0-3395 GCA_031387185.1 Burkholderiales bacterium | reverse complement strand
GCGACGAAGTCGCCGATCTTGACGTTGATTTCACCGCCATCTTCCTTGAACTCGGAGAGCGGAATGTAAGACTCGGATTTGAGGCCGGCATTGACGACCACATGGTTGTAATCAATCCGTACCACTTCGGCGGTGATAACTTCGCCGGCGCGCATTTCCTGCGACTTGATCGACTCTTCAAAAAGAGCGGCAAAACTTTCGTTGGCCCCGACGTTGCTCATGGGGGCGGTTTGTTGAGCGAGTGACATGAATAAACCTAAAGTGGATGCTGCATCCGGATCGCCGGGGTGACCGAGGCCGGCAAATGCGCCGGTGCGATGCGGGGGGTTGGTTGAAAACTGGCAGAAACTCCATTGCGAAATTCGCTGCCGCCGTATTGCCGCACTTCTTGTTGCGGTACCTCTGTGTTGCGGTACCCCTACTATCTACTTCTTGATCTCTACTGCTTGACACCAGCCCACCATCCAAGGATTTGGGCCACCGACGCCTCAATCGACAGATTCGTCGTATCAAGAAGCTGCGCCCCCTCAACCTGTTTTAGCGGTGCCGCCGCACGTCCGGCATCACGCCGGTCACGCTCTTGCAAATCACTCAAAACAGAATCGAAAAGGACGGTAAGTTTAGCATCTTTTTCTTTTTCGATCAAATACTTGGCGTCTTTTAAGGCGATGCCGGCCAACTGCGCCACGCGCCGCCAGGCGCGCTCTGCCACACCCGCCGTGAGGAATACCTTGAGGGCGGCGTCGGGGAACACCACCGAGGCCATGTCGCGGCCATCAGCCACCAGACCGGGTGCCACGCGGAAGTCGCGCTGGCGCTGGAGCAAGGCCTCGCGAACTGATGGAATCGTGGCGATGCGCGATGCATTGGCGCCGCATTCCCCACTACGGATATCGCTGGAAACGTCCATGTCGCCTAGCCACACTTTGCCACCGGCGAACTTGAGCCGCATCGCTGACGCCACGGCTGAGAGCTGAGATGCGCACCGCTGGCTATTAACCACAGGAATTCCATCTGCGGTTACGCAATCCAAATCGATCAGGCTGAGTCTTGCCGCCAGCGCCGCCGCGCGGTAAATCGCACCGCTATCAAGGTAAGCAAAGCCCAAAGCTTCAGCCACACGCTGCGCCACCGTACCCTTGCCGGATGCCGACGGCCCGTCAATCGCGATGACAGGAATCATAGAAGCATTAGGTGCTTCTCAGACGCCCCGGGCACTGCGCTCAGCGCCACGCGGTGATCGAGGGTTGCGAGGCATCCTTTATGCGCCACCGCCAACGCTAGCAGATACACGTCGGTGATCTGGTTGTGACCCAATACGCGGCTCCAATCAACCAGACGCTCATCGCGCAGAGACACATCGTCAGGCCAAAACGCATGATCCTGCTTGCGGCAAATCTCGTCCAGCTTGGCGCGCACCCGGTCAAAACCCGGCGCACCAAAGGGCGAATAGCCGGGCAGATTGAGTACCCTGAGCACACCGTTCTCGATCAACGGACAAGTGGCAATACGCAAGCCCGGCCGCTTCATCAGTGCGCGCGCCTTGCCGTTGTGTACGTGCGCCTCGTCGAGCAGTGCGATCCAGAGGCTGACGTCGAGCAGCACCCGGCCCGGCATCAAATGCCCTCTTGATCCAGCAAACGGCGCACGTGTTCGGAGGTGATGACCTCGCCACGCGCCGGCAACAGGCCGAAGGGCGTCTTGCAGGCTGCGGCGGATAGGGGCGGATGCTGATGTGCCTGCACTCCCTCGCGCAGCAAAGCCGACACTGCAGCCCCGATCGAAATTCGCTTCTCGCGCGCGAAGCGGCGCGCGTGCAAAAACACGTCGTCGTCAATGGCCAGTGTGGTGCGCATGCGTGGCTCCTTCGTTCGCGCAAACCGGAACGCATCAAAACTGAATTTTAGCATCAAACCAGCTTGCGCGCCTCGAATACCACACGAGTGACGCCTCGCAAACCCGCATGGATTGGCCGTTTCCGGCGTACATGCCGTCAGGCCCGCTCGCACCAATAGTCTCCGAGGCGGACGATCAAAACAACAGAGTGCGGCCGTTTGGCAGCGGGATCAGCCTACCAAGCGCGAAAACGCCTGAAAGTAATCAGGAAAGGTCTTATTCACACAAGCCGGATCGTTGATCCGCACCGGCACGCCGCCAAACGACACCAGCGAAAAGCACATCGCCATGCGATGATCGTCGTAGGTATCAATCGCCGCGTGGGGTATGAGCTGCGGTGGCGGCGTGATGCGCAAATAGTCCGCGCCCTCCTCCACCACCGCGCCGAGCTTGCGCAACTCCGCCGCCATCGCGGCGATGCGGTCAGTTTCCTTCACGCGCCACGAGGCGATATTGCGCAGCGTAGATGGGCCATCGGCAAACAGGGCGAGCACCGCGATGGTCATTGCCGCATCGGGGATGTGATTGAAGTCAGCGTCGATGGCAAGCAGTGTGCGAAGCGGAGTCTGTGCGCTGGCGGCCTTTGCTGCACCGCCTGCCACGCCGCGCACTTCGATCCAGTTGTCGCCAGCCGTCACCTGTGCGCCCATGCGTTCTAGCGCTTCGATGAATTTCACGTCACCCTGAATGCCCGCGCGTCCCACGCCTTCAACGCGCAAAGGCGACTCCGCGCTGGCACCCAAGGCACCCGCCGCGAGGAAGTACGAAGCCGAAGACGCATCGCCCTCGACTGCAATCGCGCCGGGGCTGACGTAGCGCGCGGCGGGAATATGAAATGCGCGCCAGTCATCGCGTTTGACGGTGATGCCGAAACGCTGCATCAAGTTCAGCGTGATCTCGATGTAGGGCTTGGAGATCAACTCGCCCACTACTTCAATCGTCGCCGCCTTGCCAGTGAGCGGCAGCGCCATCAACAGCGCCGTGAGGAACTGGCTCGACACATTGCCTTTGACCGGCACCGCGCCGGTCAGTGTGATCTGGGCAGGGTGAATATCCAGCGGCGGATAGCCTTCCGCGCCGGCGTAGCGTACATCGGCGCCCACGGCACGCAGGCCATCGACAAGATCGCCAATCGGCCGCTCGTGCATGCGCGGCACACCAGAGAGTGTGTAGTGGCCGCCACTGAGCGCGAGTGCGGCCGTGAGTGGGCGGATCGCCGTGCCGGCGTTGCCCATGAAAAGCTCGGCCTGCTTAACGGGAAACACGCCGCCGGACTGACTGTCGAGGACGCCAGCGCCAGGATGAACAATCCAGTCATTGCTGTCTTGCTTGAGACTGATGCCGAGCGCCTTCAATGCCGCGAGCATCACGCGCGTGTCGTCGGAGTCGAGCAGATCGGTGATGCGCGTCTCGCCGGCGCTCAGGGCTGCAAGCAGCAGCGTGCGGTTGGAAATGCTTTTCGAGCCGGGCAGCTTGATGGTGCCGCTGGCGCGGGTGAC
>JANNCZ010000344.1:0-1774 GCA_031387185.1 Burkholderiales bacterium | reverse complement strand
GAGGGTGACGTCACCCGCCGTGACTTTGTTGTGGCGCTTGAGCGCGCGCTCTTTGTGCGAGCCGCGAATCACGCGCAGGCAGCCGTTCTCCACCGTCGAGTCGTCCACCGCCAGCCACGCAGTGCAGGTGGCGAGCGGGCGGATCGGCCAATACTCGCCATCCTGATGCCAGGGCGTGCGCTTGCCGTTGCCGGCCGGCTTGGCGAAAAAACTCATGTTCCAAAGCGCGATGTCGCCGCCAATCAACTGCTCGACCATGTCGATGATGCTGCGGTTGGCGGCGAAGTCACGAAAGCCGAGGTCGTAATCAAACAGCGCCGGGCAGTAGTCGCGAAACTCGGGGTGATCCGCCAGCAGCGCGTTGTGGCGCGCCTTGATGGCTTCAAGCGCATCGGGCGGCACCTGGAAGTCAGGCACGACGTAGCCGTTGTCGTGGTATTGCGCGATCTGAGTGGGAGTGAGCATGGCGAGGTGTCATCCAATCGTTTGCACCGGCGCATCTTAGCGCGCTGCGCGCGGATTGCTTGTGCTCCAGCGACGATGGTCTGAAACCCTTGGTGGCAGCGCCTCTCAGCCCGGCAGTCAGACCGGTGTTCAGGCTTGCGGCAGAGCGAGTCCCCAATACGCTGCCAGAATGTTGTTCACCAGCGGGGCATTTTCGATATAGCCGCCGTGACCCAAGCCTGGCAGCGAACGGTAGAAGCCACACGGAAACGCCTGCGCCACGGCGCGGCAGCCGGCTTCCGGCGTGAGTTTGTCCACGGCCCCCGAGAGCACCAGCACCGGCGCGCTATAACGCGCGGCGTCTTGCGCAATGATGCCGCCGGACAGCATGTGCGCCGCCTGAATGTAGCCTGCTGGGTTTAGGCGCGCCTGGCAGGCACCCAGAAAATCGCGCACGTCCTCTGACGCCGTCTCCGACAACATGCTGGCACCGCGCGCTACTGCCATGCCTTGCGGACCCTGTTCGTTCATTTGCTTGACGCGCTTGTCAAGGCGCTCGGCACGCTCGGCCGGTGCAGCGTTGCCGTAGCCCGAGGCCGGGCCGGTCAGCACCAGTTTGTCGATGCGCTCGGGATGGCGAGCCGCGAAAGCGGTGGCCATCAAGGCGCCGAGTGATTGGCCGAGCAACAGGGCCTTCGAAAGGTTTAAGGCATTGAGCAGCGCGAGCAAGGCCTCGGCATAGTCGGCCGCTGCCGGATTGCTGCTGGCGAGAGGAGTTGAGGCGCCATAGCCGGGTGCGTCCCACGCCACCACGCGGCACACCGGTGCGAATGCTTCAAGTTGTTGCACCCACGACGCTGAGTCGGTGCCGATGCCGTGCAGCAGAACGAGGGTGCACTTATCGCCGCCGCCGTGTTCGCGGCCGCCTTCGCGTTCACCGGCGCGATACGAGAGTTGTTGCGCACCGGCCTGGACGGTATGCACCGGAAAGTTTTCGAGCAAGCTGTTTAGGTTCATGGCGTCAATGCATCACAAAGCCGCCGTTCACCGCCAGCAATTGGCCGGTGACAAAGCGCGACAAGGGGCTGAGTAAAAATACCACCGCTCCGCAGACATCTTCGGGCAACTGGTCGCGCGGCAGTGCGCGCATGTCACGATAGAGTTGGTGACGATGCTCTGGCACGTACTCGGTGGCCTCGACCAGGGTGAGGCCGGGTGCAACGGAGTTGACGGTGATGCCATCGACACCCAGCTCGCGTGCCAGCGAGCGTGTCATCGCGACGATGGCGCCTTTGCTCGCCACATAAGCGAGCAGATTGGGCGCGCCCCA
>JANNCZ010000335.1:0-2170 GCA_031387185.1 Burkholderiales bacterium | reverse complement strand
ATCCGCCAAATCCTGCGGCGGTGCCGCTGCGTGTGTCGACAACTTTCCGCTGCGCGGATGCTCGAACGCCAGCGTTTGCGCATGCAGGGCCTGACGCACAAACCAGGTGCGCGCAGGCGCGGCAGCATAGACCTGATCGCCCACCAGTGCATGCCCGATGTGGCGTAGATGCACGCGAATCTGATGCGTGCGGCCGGTTTCGAGCCGGCACTGCACCAGCGTCGCACCGCGCGCGTAGTGGTTCAGCGGTTGATAGTGCGTGACGGCGTGCTTCGCGCCCGGCGCGCCCGCGTCGAGCACCGCCATCAGCGTGCGCTTCGCGGGATGACGGCCAATCGCAGCATCGACCGTGCCACCCTGCTCGATGCGGCCCGCCGCCACCGCCAGATATTCACGCCGCATCGTGCGCGCCTGCAACTGCCGCACCAACGCAGTTTGTGCTTCAAGTGTCTTTGCCACCACCAGCAGGCCACTGGTGTCTTTGTCGAGCCGGTGCACGATGCCGGCGCGCGGCACCTGCACCAACTGCGGTGCGTAGTGCAGCAAGCCATTCAACAGCGTGCCGTTCCAGTTGCCCGCTGCCGGGTGCACCACGAGGCCGGGCGGCTTGTTGATCACCATGACCTCGGCATCTTCAAACACGATGTCGAGCAGCAGCGGCTCAGGCGCGTAGGCGAGTTGCGCAGCGTCGGGCGCCGGTGCAATGGTGAGCGCCTCACCGCCCCACAAACGCGTGCGCGCACCGGCGGCTGCGCCGTCAACAACGATGCGCCCTTCCTCGAGCCAGGTTTGCAACCGCGCGCGCGAGAATTGCGGAACCAGACGCGCGATGACGAGGTCTATGCGGGCGCCGTCCGGATTTTCCGGCACAACAATGTGTATCGGCGGCGCGGCGTCCGGTGTATCCGAGGAATCTGCGGAATGGGGCGCATCGTCCGTCAAGGCCTCAAAATCGCCGCACTCCTCCTCTGCGGCGCTATAATTTGCCTCTGCTTTTTGGCTCGGCAAATTTCTGATGTCTCTGTTGTTGGCGGCTGCAACCATGATGCCCAATCGTACCTTACTGGCTTGTTTCACCGCCCCGGCCTTGCGCTGGTTTGGGCGCCTGTCTGCACTGATCTGTGTATCCGTGTTTCTCACGGCCTGCGGCACATCTCCCAGCAAGAACGACGAAACGGCGGGCTGGTCGGCGCAAAAAATCTATGCCGAAGCGCGCGAGGAAATGCGCTCCTCTTCGTGGGAAAGGGCCATCAAGCTGCTCGAAACACTCGAAGCCAAGTATCCGTTTGGCCGCTATGCACAACAAGCGCAGATCGACATCGCCTACTCCTACTGGAAGAGCAGTGATCTCGCGTCCGCACTCGCTGCCTGCGACCGCTTCGCCAAGCTTTACCCGAATCATTCGAACATCGACTACGTGCTTTACCTCAAGGGTCTGATCAATTTCAACGAAGACCTTGGCATCATGGGCAAGTTCTCGGGGCAAGACCCCACTGAGCGCGACAATCGCGCGGCGCGCGATGCGTTTGACTCCTTCAAATCGCTGGTGGCGCGCTACCCTGACAGCAAATATGCAGATGACGCGCGCCTGCGCTTGCGTTATCTGGTCAATGCCCTGGCGCAATACGAGCTGCATGTCGCACGCTACTACGTGCGGCGCGGTGCCTTGCTGGCCGCGGCCAACCGCGCGCAATTTGCCATCACGACCTACCCCAACACGCCGTCGCAGGAAGAAGCGCTCTACATCATGTTCAAGGTCTATGACAGCATGGGACTGAACGATCTGCGCGACGATGCCAGGCGCGTGCTCGACAAAAACTTCCCAAACAGCCAGGTCGTGAAAAACGACGGCGTGCTGACCAAAGAACCTTGGTGGAAGCTCTGGTAAGTCTCATCTGGTAAGCCTCATCTGGTAAGCCTCATCAGGTAACCCCATCAGATAAGCCTGCGCCGGCAAGTTTCCTCCAACAAGCCGTTGCTTGCAACCTAGCCTCAATACTGTTCAGATACGAATCACTGGTTTTGGATTGTGTCGCTGATGCAATAATGCGCCACGATGGCGGACGTTGAAATTGCTCATTTTGCGCTTGACGCCGCGCGGGTTGAAACGGCCGCGGCTGCTGACGCATCGGCCGCGGGCGATCTCTGCCAGCAGTGCGTCGCGCCAAGC
>JANNCZ010000320.1:0-2566 GCA_031387185.1 Burkholderiales bacterium | reverse complement strand
AGGGGCGCGGGCAATTGATGCATCTCGATTTGCGCAACGATCTTGTCCCAGCCGCTGCCGCGCTCCTCACAAATACCGATGCGCCGCATCAACGACGCCAGCCCTTCATTGCGCGAGCGTGGCGGTGTATCGACAAAGCGCCGGGTATCCATCAGGGGCGTGCCAGGGTTCGTCACCTCAACCCGGCCGGCAAAAATCTCCACCATCACGCTGGTGCCCGAAATGAAAAAATCCTGATGGATTAACGCATTGGCGATGACCTCGCGGATCGCCAGATCTGGATAGTTGGGCACCAGCTCGCGCCGCGCCGCGCCGATCACCTCGCGCGACGGCAGCAACGCGTTGACATAATCGACGGCGCCAGCAAAGCCGCTTGCATACCCGCTACCAAGCTCGTATTCCTTCAGCGTCTCGGTTCGGCTGTTGGCACGGTACTGGATCACGCGCAAGGTCTTGCGCTTCAAAACCGCGAAATCACCCAAGCGCCGCGCGAACAGAATCGCACCAAGATTGGTGATGTTCCATCCACCCGCATCGCACGGAGAAATCAGCCGGTCATCCGCGAGCGCAGCGAGAATCCCGGTGCGATTTTCCGGAAGCGGAATGTTGCACAGACTGAAATAAGCCGGGTAGTCCAGCAACTTGAGCACATCGTCATCGGGCAAGCGCTCAGCCGCCACCCCACTCTCGAACGGCGCCTTGTCAAACAAACGCCACAATCCGCGTTCCCGTTCCGGAAAATCCTTGAGCCGCTTCTTGTACGAACCCACGCGCACGAACTCATGCCCCTGAAACTGCACCGGCTGACGGAACGCACGCTCAATCTCCAACAGCACCACCGCATGCTCGTCCACCACCACCTCGAAAAAGCGAAAGTGAATCTTCGGCGTCAGCGCCCGCAGCAGCCAGTTCTCCAATTCCTCGTTGCCCACCTTCGCAGCGCGTGGCGCAAAGCTGCTACCGGCTATCGCGTGATCGGTATCACGCACGCCCCATACCAGGTAGGCAAACGCCTTGCCCTCCAGCGCGGCCGAATTGGCAAGCGCGGAAAGGTATTCGCCGATTTCCTGCGGATTGGAATTGTTCTCCTTGAACTCGACCCACTCAGTCTCATGCGGCAGCTTGCACAGCTCGCGCACCAGGCTGACAAGGTATTCGGCCGGCCGGCCGGTGGTCACGCCTCAATCTCCGTCAGTCCAGCGTTGCCAGCCCGGATGAACCAGACAATCTTGCTGTGTGTGGCTGGATTCAATTTTTTCTTTCTTCTGATGATGCCAAGTGATGAATAATTATGACGGGAAATAGCCCGTGAAAGGCATTACACAAAGAGGCTCACGGGATCAAATTCAAACACACCATGCGCCGGAAACCGTTGGTGCATGCGCCTTATGGCTACTGCATATTGGTAAACCCGCATACACCAAAGGTTTCAGACCGATGGCATGTGGCGAATTGAACGCGGCCGCAGCGCTGCGTCACTCAATCACCTCATTGGCCTGGATCAGCATCGCTTGGGACAGCTTGAGGCCGAGCGCCTTGGCGGTTTTGCCGTTGATGAACAATTCGAATTTGGTCGGCTGCTCGACCGGCAGGTCGGCCGGTTTGGCGCCTTTGAAAATGCGGTCGACGTAGTAAGCCGCACGCCGCATGATGTCGAAGTAGCTCGGGCCATAGCTCATCAGGCCGCCGGCCTCGGCGTGTTCGCGCAGGCCCGCCACCGACGGCAGGCGGTGCCGTAACGTGAGTTCGCCCACCTGTCGCGCATTGCTGTTGAGCAGCGCGTCGGGGATCACGACCACCGCTTCGGCCTGGTCGCGCTTGATCGCGGCAAACGCCGCTTCGATCTCTGGCACGGTGCGCGCTTCGGCCGGCACGATCTTGATGCGCAATGTGGCTGCCGCAGCCTGCAGGCTGGCGAGGCTCGCCACCGAGGTCGAGTTGGCGGGGTTGAACAGGGCGGCCACGCGCTTCAGTTTGGGCGCCATGCCGAGCAGGTGCTCGAGCCGCTTGGGCATGATCTCGATCATCATCAGCGACGTGCCGGTGATGTTGCCGCCGGGGCGCGCCAGGGTCTTGACGAAACCATCGCTTACCGGGTCGCCGGCGATGCCCATCACGATTGGAATCGTGGCAGTCGCTTTCTGCGCCGCGCTGATTGAACGTGCGCCGACGGCGACGATCACGTCGGGTTTGAGTTGCACCAGTTCATCGGCCAGGCCGGGCAGGCGCGCCGCGTTGCCATCGCCATGGTGCCAGTCGATGACGAGGTTCTTGCCTTCGACGTAGCCCAGCTCGCGCATGCCCGCCGCAAAGCCGCCGATGAAGTCGGCGTCGATGGTTGCCGGCCGGGCGCGCCCGATCAGCACACCGACGCGCCCGATTTTTTCCGCTGCTTTGGCGGGTTGCGCGAAGGCGGGCAGCGCGTTTGTGAGTACGCCCGCAGCGAGTGCGGCAAGGGTTTGACGGCGTGTGTTCATGCAGGCTCCCGGTTTCGAAAGGTTGAAAAACGCTCGCGCGCATCCGCCAATGCTATGATTCTTACTTGGTAATACCACGCGGAGGGCGG
>JANNCZ010000302.1:0-6726 GCA_031387185.1 Burkholderiales bacterium | reverse complement strand
AGCCAGCCTTCGCCGCCGTAGATGGTCTTGAGCATCGAGTCGTCGAGGCCGGCAGGCGCGCCGTCGTAGACCACGCTGCCGCCGGACATGCCGACGATACGGTCCGCGAACCGCTTAGCGAGCTCC
This sequence comes from Burkholderiales bacterium, assembly GCA_031387185.1. Classification (GTDB taxonomy): domain Bacteria; phylum Pseudomonadota; class Gammaproteobacteria; order Burkholderiales; family JAEUOS01; genus CANJDH01. Next base: position 6,600 of record JANNCZ010000302.1, on the reverse strand, counting down.
ACGTCGTGCATGTTGATGATCACCGGAATGCCGTTGTCGCGGCACACCTTGCCGATCAACTCCATGATCTCCACCGAGGTCTTGGGGTCGAGCGAGGAGGTGGGTTCGTCGGCCAGTAGCAGCTTCGGCTCCTGCATGATCGCGCGCGCGATGCCGACGCGCTGCCGCTGGCCACCGGAGAGGCTGTCCGCGCGCTGGTTCGCGAATCCGGCCAGGCCCACCGTATCGAGCAGCGAGAACGCGCGGTCGATGTCGGGCTGCGGGTACTTGCGCAGCCACGCCTTCCACGGCGCCACATAACCGAGGCGCCCGCACAGCAGGTTCTCCATGACGGTGAGCCGCTCGACCAGGTTGAATTCCTGGAACACCATGCCGATCCTGCGGCGTGCGAGGCGCAGCGCCTTGCGGTCGAGCTTTACGAGGTCCTGCCCCTCGAAGTGGATCTCGCCGGAGGTCGGCTCGACCAGCCGGTTGATGCAGCGGATCAGCGTCGTCTTGCCGGTGCCCGACGGCCCGATGATCGCGGTGATGCCGGTGGCGCCAATTTCGAGCGTGACATCGCGCAGCACAGGTTTCCCGCGCGTGTACTCCTTGTCCAGATTGCGGATAGAGAGCGCAGTCGCGGTCATTTTTTCCCGGCGGCCTCGGCGCGCGCCTTTTCTTTCTCGAAGGTCGAGGCGGTAAATGCCTGCCCGCTGTCCTGCGCCACCTTGCGCACGATCTCCCAATCCTTCTTGTAGTCGATCGGCAGCCAGCGGTCGGCGCCCTGGAAGCCCTTGACCATCTCCGGCGTGTAGCGGAAGTTGACCGTGCACTCGCGGATCTTCGACTGGAGGGCCGGCGCGAGGTCGTGCGCCATCGAGAGGCCGCCCGGCGGGAAGTTGCGGCTTTTCCAGATGATGCGGAAGTCGCCCATCTTGACGATGCCGCGCTCGGCCATGCGCACGAGGATGTCGTGCGCGATCGGGGCGGCGTCGAAGTCGCCGGCCGCCACGCCCGAGACCGAGTTCTCGTGCTTGCCGGAGAAGAGCACCTTGTAATCCTTGTCGGGCACCAGCCCCTCGGCGGGGAACAGCGAGCGCGGCGCGAGGTTGCCGGAGTTCGACGACGGCGTGGTGTGCGCGATCTTCTTGCCCTTCAAATCGGCCAGCGTCTTGTAGGGACTTTTGGTTTTGACGATCATCCAGAGTTGATAACCTTGAATCTCTGCCTTGCCAGCTCGCTCATTGCCGCGAATGGCGAAGGGAACGCCCCCCGCCACATTGACCGCAAACGCGGTGTCGCCGGTGGACATGGTGCCGATGTGCATGCGCCCTGAGCGCAGCGCCTCGATCGCAGCGGCGGCGGAGAACACGTCGTAATAGCGCACCTTCTTGCCGGTGCATTTGCCGAGGTAATCGGCAAATGGTTGCATCAGCTTCTGGAACTCGGCCGGGTCGTCCAGCGGCGAGTTGGAGAAGTAAAGCGTCTCCGGGTCTTTCCAGCGCTTCGCATCTTTAGGCGTGTCGGCGACGAGGTCGCCGTTGTCGTCACAGTATTGCGCATCCAGATCGCCGCGACTCTTGCAGGCGTCTTGGGCCAGACTCGGCGCCACCCACACGGTAAATACGCTAAAGCACAACGCCCCAAGAAGCGCATGGAAAGACATTCTACGCATGCCATACCTCCACAGTCATTGGTGGGAGCGCTTCTTGGACAGACGAATCAATCGGCGCGTTAGGCGGCACCGGCATGCCGGTGTCCGCCTGAACGCGCCGAAATAGTCCGGCGCAACGCGTCCGGACTATTTCTTCTTGGCCGCCGCCTCGCGCGCGGTCTCTTTCTCATACGCCGCGCGATTGAATTTTTCGCCGCCCGCTTCGGCCACCTGGCGCACGATGGCCCAGTCCTTCAAATACGTGACCGGCACGAAGCGGTCTGCGCCATCAAACGCTTTTTGCATTTCGGCATTGAAGCGGTAGTCATAGAAGCACTTCAACATTTGATCGCGCAGCTTCGGTTCCAGATCGTGCGCGTAGGCGAACGACGACGTCGGGAACTTGGCCGATTTCCAGATCACGCGAAACTCGTCTTCCTTGATCTGGCCGCGCACGGCCATGCGATGGAACACGTCGGACGCCACCGGCGCGGCATCGTAGTCGCCCGAGCGCACGCCGAGGATCGACTGGTCATGCTTGCCGGAGAACAATATCTTGTAGTCCTTCTCCGGCGTGAGGCCCTCTTTGGGGAACAGCGCCATCGGTGCCATGTGACCCGAGTTGGATGACGGTGCGGTGTGCGCAACCTTCTTGCCTTTGAGGTCACTCATCTTCTGATACGGACTGTCCTTCTTGACGATGAGGAACAGTTGATAGCCCTGAAACTCCTGCGCCGTGCCCTTGACCGCAAACGGCACCGCGCCGGCGATGTTGACCGCAAACGCGGTCGGCCCGGTCGAGAAACCACCCACGTGCAGGCGGCCCGAGCGCATCGCCTCAATCTCGGCAGCGTTCGACTGCACTTGATAGAACACCACTTTTTTGGCGGTACATTGCGCCAGATGTGTGGTGAAGGGCTTGAAAATGTTTTCGTAGACGGCCGGGTCTTCCACGGGCGTGTAGGTGAACACCAGGGTCGAGGGATTCTTGAATTTGGCGGGGTCCTTGGGCGGCTCGGCAACGAGGTCTTTGTTCTCGTCGCAATACTGCGCATCGAGGTCACCGCGATTGGCGCAGGCGGGTGCTTGCGCGAAGGCTGGTGGCGTCCAAGTCGCGGGCAGTGCCAACACACAGAGCGCTGCCGCAGCCATGAGCGCATTGAGGGATGCCTTGAAGGTCGAAGTGTTCATGTGACGGTCTCCTTGTCGCCCGGCCTGGTTGACGATGGCCGGATCAGATGGCAAATGTTACTCGAAGCACTATGGCAGTGGTGTGACTGTCAACAGCAACCGCAGCAACCGCGGCAACCGCGCGCATGGTTTTGGAGACAGCTGCCGCCCCTGCCATCCTACGACTCCTTGCGTGCCGCGAGATTCGCCATGTCGTCCACCCAGCGCTTGAAGCGGCGCTGCGCAGTGTCGCGCTGCTCGGCGCTGGCGAGATTGGCGATCTCCGTTGTCATGACCTGCGACTCCCGCAAATACGTCGCGGCATGGGCCTGATACGCGGGTGAACGGCCGGCCTCAAAATCGGTGAAGAGTGGGATGAGACGCTGCTCGGCCTCGGCGCGCGCCAGCGTCTTGTCCACGATGCCTTGCAGTATCGCCAGCAACGCATTCTGGCGGCGGATGCGGTCTTCCAATATCAACCGCGGATTCATCGGCAACGCATCGGCCATCGCCTTGATGCGCTCCATCTGCGTGTCATCAAAACTGCCATACCAGCGTTCCGCGTTTTCCTTGACCCGCTCAAGACGCTTCTCGCGCTGCTTGCGCGGCGTGGCGTCGATGGTGTCTTTGGTGTATTCGGCGTTGTTGCGCGCGAACTTCTTTTTGAGGGCCGCCAAATTGTCTGCGGTCAGCCGTGGCGCCAGCTCGGCGATCTCGGTAGCCACGCGCATACCGGTCACCCGCCACAGGCTGCGGCTCTCGGCGGTGAGCCACACCACATCCTCCACCGCGACCTTGCCGGCGGTGCGGGTGCGCACCTCGTTCAAAAGTTTTGCATAGACCGGCATTTGCGTGGTGCGCACCCACTCGCGCAGCGTCAGCAGGCGCTCTTTGAGCAGGGTCTCCTGTTCACCATCGAGGTCGAGATAGTTGTCGGCCATCAGGCCGAGCGCAGTGGGCGCCATCGAATAGGCAAAGTCGATGGTGCTGCAGCCTGATGCCGAGACGGCGAGCATCAGGATTGCGCCCGAAAGCACACGCCTCGCGGACGCCATCGCGGCACATTTTGGCCAGAGTGCCGATGCTAGAATCGCCTGCATTCGCCGCATGCTGTTTTGTCTCCCGGATTCATGTCCCTCAACGTCGTTATCTTAGCCGCAGGTCAGGGCAAGCGCATGCACTCGGCGCTGCCAAAAGTGCTGCACGCGCTGGCGGGCAAGCCGCTGTTGCGCCACGTGATTGACGCTGCGCGCGCGCTGCATCCTGCGTGCATCGTGGTGGTCACAGGCCATGGCGGCGAGGCCGTGCGCGAAGCGCTGGCTGCGCCCGATATTGCGTTTGCCCTGCAGGAACCGCAACTTGGCACCGGTCACGCAGTGATGCAGGCGGTGCCGCTTCTTGGTGCTGCGGCCACGACGCTGATCCTCTACGGAGACGTGCCACTGACGCCGGTTGATACGCTGAAATCATTGGTGGGAGCGGCTTCGGGCGGCATGGCCATACTCACTGCCGAGCTGGACGACGCCACCGGATACGGGCGCATGGTGCGATCGGGAGCCAGCGATGGCGAGCGTCCTGCTTCGGGAGCCAGCGATGGCGAGCGTCCTGCTTGGGGAGCCAGCGATGGCGAGCGTCCTTCCCCCGGCAGGATCACGCGCATCGTCGAGCACAAGGATGCTTCGCCCGCCGAGCGCGCGATCCGCGAAGTCAACAGCGGCATCATGGCCGTGCCTACTGCGTATCTGAAGGACTGGTTGTCCCAGCTTTCCAACAACAACGCGCAGGGCGAGTATTACCTCACCGATATCGTGCCGCTGGCACTGGCCGATGGCGTTGCCGTCGAGTCCGCAACCGCGCCGCACGCCTGGGAAGTATTGGGCGTCAACAGCAAGTCACAACTCGCCGAGCTTGAGCGCGTGCATCAGCGCAACATCGCCACCGCCCTGCTTGAAGCCGGCGTGACGCTCGCCGACCCGGCGCGCATCGATGTGCGCGGCCTGCTTTCGTGCGGGCAGGATGTGCGCATCGATGTCAATTGCGTGTTTGAAGGCGATGTGGTGCTCGGCAACGACATCGTGATCGGTCCGAACTGCGTGTTGAAAAACGTGTGCATCAAGGCCGGCACCCGCGTCGAAGCGTTCAGCCATTTGGAAGATGCCGAGGTCGGTGCGCATTGCCGCATCGGCCCCTACGCACGTCTGCGCCCTGGTGCGCAACTCGATGAGCATGTGCACATCGGCAATTTTGTCGAGGTCAAAAAATCGGTGATTGGTGCGGGCTCCAAAGCCAATCATTTGGCTTACGTCGGGGATTCCGACGTCGGCAAAAACGTCAACATCGGTGCCGGCACCATTACCTGTAATTACGACGGCGTCAACAAATTCAAAACCATCATTGGCGACGGTGCGTTCATTGGTTCCGACTCGACGCTGGTGGCGCCGGTGACGATAGGCGCGGGGGCTTACATTGGTGCGGGCTCCACCATCACTAAGCAAGCGCCACCGGACAAACTCACGCTCACGCGCGCCAAGCAAATGACGGTGGATGCGTGGAAACCACCGAAGAAGGCCGGCACCTTGCCGGCATCGTGAGTACGATATGCGCCTATTCACACGCCAGCAGCCACTACGTGCCGCTGTTGGCGCTGCCCTCGCACCGGCGCCAGAGCTATTGCTAGCCAAGCTTGACGCGCGCTTCGCTGCAATCGAAAAGAAGCTCGACGAATTGACGCTTTGGATTGGCGATCAGATCGTCGTGTCGGCACAGGCGCGAATTTCGGAACTACTGGCCAGCCCAGCCCTTGCCGACCCCAAACGATTGGAGCGTCATGGCTTCAAGGGATATTCGCAACAAGACGAGGACGGCATCATCGCGGAAATCTTCCGTCGCATCGGCACCACTAATCGGCGCTTTGTCGAGTGCGGTGTCGGGACTGGCCTAGAGAACAATACGCTGTATCTGCTGTGCCAAGGCTGGAGCGGTGTTTGGATCGATGCGTCCGCACAATCCTGTGCAAGCATTCGGGAGAAGTTCGCGCAGCCAATCGCAAGCAAGCAATTGACGTTGATCGAGGACTTTATCCGCACCGACAATATCAATTCACTAATCGAACGCTCAGGCATAGGCGCCGAGGTAGACTTGCTTTCGCTCGATATCGATGGCAACGACTATTACGTGTTTGAAGGGCTGCAAGCGCTGCGACCGCGCGCTGCTGTGATCGAGTACAACGCCCGTTTTCATCCGCCGGTCCAGTTGGTGCAGCCCTACGAGGCACACCGGTTATGGGACGGCACGGACTACGGCGGCGCGTCACTCGCTGCGCTTGCGGCGCTGGCGGTCCACAGAGGATACCGGTTGGTCGGCACCAATTTGACGGGCGTCAACGCATTTTTTGTGCGCGATGATCTGGTGCAAGACCTCTTTTGCGACAATAACGATCCCGCACACCTGTTCAATCCGGCACGCTACCGCCTGATCCCCGGCTTTGATGCCGGTCATCGCCCCAACTTTGGCCCCTATGTCACTCCGGAGATTCCCTCTCATGACCCCTGAAGAAAAGCTCACCCAACTCGGCATCACCCTCGAAGCCCCCGGCGCGCCGGGCGGCAACTCTGTGCCTTTCGTCATCACCGGCAAGCTGCTCTATCTCGCGGGAAAAGGCTGGCCGGTGCGGCCTGCGTCGGCGCAACCAGTGCCGAAAGTGGGACGCGAGGTAAGCGTCGAGGAAGCCTATCAGGACGCGCGCACCGTCGGCATCGGCCTTATCGGTGTGATGAAGCATGCGTTGGGCGACC
>JANNCZ010000295.1:0-20040 GCA_031387185.1 Burkholderiales bacterium | reverse complement strand
TGCCTGGATGAAGCTTTTAGTTTTGCCTTGGCCGCGCGCTCAAGCTGCGCGATTGAGGTCTCAATGATCTCTTCAGGATGTTCATCCGCCTCTGCCAGCCGCGCCTGGATCAAAGGCGCGAGCCGCAGATCGTCAAAAATATCCATCATGATTTCATACGTCTTTGCCGGCACAAGATAAGCCGACGGCTTGTTGTGATGCAGAACCACCACGGTGTTGCCGCCTGCCTCACGGATTGCCGCTGACGGATTTTTCTTGAGGTCGGTGATGCCGATCGAGGTTTCGGCGAACAGGGCTTGCATGTTGGGTCTCCGGGTTTGAGCGGCAAGGACAAATGTAATTTGACCATAAAACAAGACGTTTAAGTGGTCATTTTCAGACCCAGTTGTCCCCGCCAGCAGAATGTCCGTCAGATAAGCAGCGACTGCCGCGTCGCTGTCGAGAGCCGGCGCCGCGTCGAACTGAAGGCAGGGATTTGATCGAGGGCATCGATGCAATGAGAGTTGACTGCTTGCATCGCGTCAACGGAGGAGGAATGCTTGATGAGGTGTCTCTGAGAGACGCTCCCACCATGGGTTTTGGCGGCCTGCGCTCCAGGAACCGCTTCCACCAAAGGTTTCAGGCCGGTAACACGGCAATATTTCCGTCAGGCGGCAACCCTTTGTTCCATCGGTCTGATCAGGCTCTCCGCCGGAATCCCGAGGTTTTTGTGCAAGCGCCAGATCATTTTGAGAGACAGCGGCCGCTTGCGGTTCAGCACTTCGTAGATGCGATTGGGGGCGCCGATCATCGGCACCAGGTCTTTGACGGAGAGGCCGCGCTGCTCCATCGCGAATTTGATTGCTTCGACGGGGTCGGGCAAATCGACGGCGCAGTGTTTGCGCTCATAGGCTTCGACCAGCGTGATCAGCACATCGAGCCGTTCGCCTTGCGGCGTGTTGCGCTTGGCCACCATCCAGGTCTCGATTTCCTTGAGTGCGGCGCGATGGCCGGCGCGGGTTTTGATGGGTTTGATATGCATGGTTCACCTCGTTCAGATTGTTTGCGCATCGATGTCGTCATATTCGGCGTGGCTGCCGATGAAGCGGATGGTCACCACGCGATACGGGTAGTTGATCCACGCCACCAGGCGGTAATGGTTGCCTGCGATGTTGAACACCACCCGGCAGAAATGCCCGATGTCTTGCAGAACGCCGGCAGGCCTTCCAGTGAGAGGCAATTTGTAGAGGGCGATGAGCCCCTTGTGCCAGTACGGCGCCAGCGGGGGGGTGTAGAGGGTGAGCACCATCGCTCAACTCTAGGCCGTTGCGCCAACATTCGCCTCCGCAAAGACGTGCCCGGTCAAGCGGGGATACTGCCGAGCCACGACCTCGGTCTGCGGCTGTGATGGAAGCAGGACACCACGACCAGATCTGATTCTGCCGGATGGTAGATGATCGAATCCGGAAACTTGCGCGTGATGACGTGCCGGAAATCGGCCTCGATACGTGGGAATGCAAGCGGCATGCGCAGCGCCATCGCCAATGCTGCGTCTAGCGCTCGGGCGAACTCGAATCCCAGGCCGGGCGAGCGAAGTTCGTACCAGGCTTGCGCCTCCAGAAGCTCCTGGCGAGCTTCTGGCGAGCTTCTGGCCGGAACACCAGGCGTATCAGCCCTGGCCCTTGAAGAGGGAGGCGCGAACTTCTTCCCAGGGAATGCTGCTGGACGGATCAGCTTGGTGCGCGGCAATGCGCCGCTGCAACTCCGCCCGGCCGGCAGCGGAAAGTTGCAGCGACACCGGCGTTTCTTCGGCGATGCTGTCCCAGATATCCTCGACGAGATCGATACGCTCCGAGATGGGAAGGTCTTTGAAGTTGGAGATGGGCGAGTTCATGTTTCAAGCATACATCAACGGTTGTGGCAGTTGTGTGCTGATGAGAAATGGTCGGCCAAGTGCTACCCGATATTGATGCGAAGACTCGGGCCGGTCTCGTGTTCGTCGATGATGGTGTTGTCTGTCTCGACGAGCTTTTGCAGTGTGACCCTTCGATCAGCCACCTTAAACGCACTTAATTTATGCAGGTTGCCAGCGATGAATTGTTCAGCATCCATGATGTCGATGCGCCCTGTTAGCCCGGCCACTTCGGCGTTAGCTTTGCCCACGGTCATACCCTCGCCGACGGTCAAGATCAATGGCTTGGCACCTGCCTCAAGGTTGAGCCGGCACTTGCGAATCACCGCTTTTCTTGCCAGCCAACATACGCTTCTTCGAATCTCATCTTCCGGATCTCCTGCAGCAATTTCGTCCGGCTCACGGGGGCTTCCATACGCCCTCCTAAAACCGGACAGATCGTTTGCTACTGACACCGGCGGCGCGCGCCGAGGTGCGGGTGCGGCAAGTTTCATACTGTGAACCGGATCAGGGTGGCACTCCGAAGCATCGGCCGTCTTCAGTCTTGATGGCGCTGCATGGCAGCGTGCCGCGCGTCAGAAACCTGACGGTATTGATCTTGTCCGGGCAATAAGTCATTGCCGGAAACGCCCGTACCGCGGCGCACGATGAACCTCTCCAATATGACGAGGGGTTCAGTATGCGTTTTCCATTTTTGGCCAAACTCACTGCTGTGGCTGGCGTAACCTTGGTGGTGCTCGCGCCGCTGGCGGCTAAGCGCGGCAAAATTGAAGAGCGGCAGCGCTTGTTCAATGATGCGCGGCTGTCGATTGCGGAATCCTCCGCAGGGGAGCAGCGGGTGATTGCGCCGGTGCTGCGTCTGAGTTGCATTGAGTCGTTTGTTCAAGTGACGACAATCACCGTGAAAGGCCCCGATCAGATTCTGCGTGAGACCAAGGAGCAGGAATGCCCTGCTGTCACGCTCGCACCCGAGATGATCGACACATCCGGCCGGATTGATCTTGAAGCCACGCCGCGCTATCGCGGCATTCACCGAGTGCGCCTGTACCGGGCGGCGCTCAAATTCAACGGCCGCTTTGGCGTGCCTGAAGCGCCAGCGCAGGTACACGATACGGTGCGCCGCTTTGGCCATGCAACGCTGGTGTTGTCAATTGCCGATGCACGCGGTGTCAAAAACGCACCGAAGCTCAAGCTCAATGGCATTGCCATTGACTTCAAACCTGGTACCGGTGATGTGGCACTGGGGCAGGGCTTGTCCGCGCATTTGGGCGCGGCTACGGCACTCGGGCGCGATGCGGTGTTTGCGTTTGACCTGGAGCTGGCAGGGATGGAGCGCTTCAGTTTTGCGCCGTTTGCCAAACAGGCCATCGTCAAGCTCGCCTCGAACTGGCCCGCGCCCAGCTTCAACGGCAAGTTCTTGCCCGATGAGCGCAACGTGACTGAAGAGGGTTTCACGGCGGAGTGGCGCATCAACGAGTTTGCGTCTGGCGGTGAAGCGGCCCTGCGCGACTGGCTGGCGCGTCCGCGCAACAACGAGGCCCATGCCCAGCCCGGTCACGCGTTGCGCAACCCTCCGCCGGCACTGGGCATCAATTTGATCGAGCCGGTCAATCTGTATTCGCAGTCCTACCGTGCGGCGGAGTATGGCTTTCTGTTCGTCGGCCTGACATTTTTGCTCGTACTCGCGTTTGAGATTGCTGGTGTGGCGCGTGTGCATCCGGTGCAATACGGCTTTGTCGGTCTCGCGCTCGCCGTGTTCTTCCTGCTCCTGATCGCGCTGGCTGAACATATCGGCTTCTTGCGTGCGTATGCGGCGGCAGCGGCGGCTTGCGTCAGCTTGATCACCTGGTATGCCGTGGGCATGCTGGCCAGCGTGCGGCGCGGCCTGGCGGTGGGCGCATCCTCTGCGCTGTTGTTCGCGGTATTGCACATGTTGTTGCGCAGCGAGGACTACGCCTTGCTGATGGGCGCTCTGCTGGTGTTCGCAGTGCTCGCAGCGATGATGCTGACGACGCAGCGCATGGATTGGTATGGGCTGGGGGAGAAATTGGGCAGCAGCGTCGCCGCGCCAATGACAGCATCAATTGTTGCGGCTCCCGCACATGCCACGCCCGGCGCCACGCCAGCCACTGCGCGTGCGGCTGTTCCACCGAAAGCGCCCGGAGCCGTCTGATCTGTCTCTGTAAAAGCCCGGAGAGCCGCTCTGCAAGCGGTTCTCCGGGCGTTTGGCATGCCGGCACCGCGCCGTCTTAGCGCGCTTCCTTCTTCACCGCCGCAAGCGCCATGCGATCCACCAGCCCTGGCGCAATGAGCTTGAGCCACATGCCGATGCGTGCCTTGGGTGTCATCACCAGCTCGCGGCGGCGCGTGGCAAGGGCTTGCACGATCTGGCGCGCGCACTCATCGACGCTCATGGCGTCATCATCTTTGAGGCCGGATTTGCCGGCCGGTTTGCCATCTGGCCCAAAGCCGTGAACGCGGATGTTGGTGGCGACCACGCCGGGGAAGATCACCGTGACATGGACCCCACTGCCGATGAGTTCGGTGCGCAGCGCTTCGAAGAAACCGGCTTGCGCGAATTTGGACGGTGAATACGCGGTGCGGCCCGGCACGCCGACTTTGCCGGCCAGACTGGACACCCCGGCGACCAACCCTTTGGAGGCACGCAGCGCCGGCAGCGCCGCATGGGTACACCAGAGCGAGCCCATGTAGTTGATGCGCATCATGTCTTCGTACCACTTGAAGTCAGTGACTTCATCGAACAGCGCGTGACCCGAAACCCCGGCGTTGTTGACGAGGATGTCGATGCGGCCATATTTGTCGAGCGCTGCCTGCGCGAGGGCGCGGCAATCAGCTTCGACGCCGACGTCACAACGCACGGCGATGGCTTCGGCGCCCAGTTGTACGCACTGCTGCACGACTTGGCTCTGCACCGCAAGGCGGCGCGCGGCGAGAACCAGTTGCGGTTTGTGCGGGCTGAGCTGGCGCGCCAGCTCGGCGCCGATGCCTTCGGATGCGCCCGTGATGATGATGACCTTGCCGCTGATCGACATGCTGCCGCGCGCCGTGCCCTGCGTGTGTCTTAGGCGCGTCTCAGGCTGCTACAACCCGCTTCTTGATGATCGCGGTGATCACATTGCCAATCGCGTCGAAGTCGCACTCACCTTCATACGGCACGGTGATGTGGCGCATGCCCTTGCCCTTGCCTTCGATGCACTTGAACCTGCGTGCGAGTACGCCGCCTTCCCACAATTTCAATTCGATGCTCTCGGCGTTGGGCACGATGGAGATCAGGTTGCGCCCGCGCGAATAGACCGGCGTACCCCATTTGACTGTTTCGACCACGCCGGGGTCGGCCTTGAGGATCATCAAGCGCAGGCGCTGTACGGCGGGCTGGTGCTTGTAGGGCAGGCCGGCAATGACGCTCTCAACAGTTTGCATGGCGGTCCTTTCAGGCTGCGGCGCGCGCCGCAGCAGTGTGCGCTGCGCGCTCGCCGGCACTGGCGTGTGCGGCGGTGATGGAGGCGGAAGAAGCGGCGGTCATTGCGTTGGCCGTGTCCGCGCGTTGTGCAGTGGCCAGTATGGCGCGATCAAAATCTTGCGAGAAGTGATCGACCTTGACCACTTCGGCGCGCAAACGCTCGAAGCGCGCGAGGTGCGCAGCCTCGGCGGTGCTGATAATGTGTGCGTCAACGGCGGCTTGCATGGTCGTATTGTGCGCCATTTGCGGCAGGCGCCCGTCCTTCTGCGCCGCCCGTATTTTGGCGTCCACCGCCTCTGCGCCAGGAGCCGCTCCCAGAGCGGCTTCCAGGGCAGCGAGAGGTTCTGCGGGGATATCCTCGTGCGCCCCCGCACGCGGCAGATACATGCCGGCGGTGAGGCGCTCGCGGCCACGGTGGGTGTCGGTCGAAGGCTCAATCAACATGCGCGCCGCGTTGCGGCCGAGGTCGTCGGACGGCACATGGAACATCGAGCCGAACGGATAGATCACACGGCGCAGGCACCAGCCAACGAACTTGTTCGGATAGTTGGAGATCACGCCATACATCGCGGTCTGCGCCTTGTAGAGCGCATCCCAGATTGCCCAGTGCAACAGCGGCGCATCGGCAGCGTTGCGGCCCTGGCCCTCGTAGCGCTTGAGTGCGGCCGAGCACATATACATTTGCGAGAGGATGTCGCCCAGGCGTGCCGAGAGCTTCTCGCGGCGTTTCAGGCCGCCGCCCATGACCAGCATCGACACGTCGGCGAGGAAGGCAAAGCTTGCCGACATGCGCGTCAGTTGCTGATAGTAACGGCGCGTGCGCGGATCAATCGCTTGGGGCGTGCGCACGAAGTGCGAGCCGGTCAGGCCCATCACCAGGGTGCGCGCGAAGTTGGAGAACGCGAAGCGGATGTGGCCAAACAGCGCGGTGTCAAACAGGGCCGAGGCCCTGGCGTGATCGGCCTCGCGCGTCGCTTCAATTTCCTTGAGCACAAAGGGATGGCAGCGAATCGCGCCCTGGCCAAATACGATCAGCGAACGCGTCAGGATGTTCGCGCCTTCGACGGTGATGCCGATCGGCACCTGCTCGTAGGCGCGTCCCATCAAATTGTTTGGTCCGAGCATGATGCCCTTGCCGCCAAGAATGTCCATCGCGTCGATGATGACGTGGCGGCATACCTCGGTGACATGCAGTTTGGCAATCGCCGACGCCACGGCGGGCTTCTCGCCCAGATCAACGGCGGACGCCGTCATGATGCGCGTCGCATCCATCATGTAGGTGGACGCGGCGATGCGCGTCAAGGCTTCCTCGACACCCTCGAATTTGCCAATCGGCGTCTTGAACTGGCTGCGCACGCGCGCATAGGCGCCGACCGAGCGCGCAGCAAGTTTGGCAAAGCCGGTCGAGAGCGAGGGCAGTGAAATCGAGCGCCCGGCCGCGAGGCACTCCATCAGCATGCGCCAGCCCTGGCCCGCCATTTGCGGGCCGCCGATGATCCAGTCGAGCGGCATGAAGACATCGCTGCCCCAGTTTGGGCCATTCTGAAACGTGGCGTTGAGCGGCCAGTGGCGGCGGCCGATGTTGACGCCGGAGGTCTGCGTGGGCACCAGGGCGCAGGTGATGCCGAGGTCTTCACGGTTGCCAAAGTGCGTGCCGAACTGCGCATCAAGCTGCGCGCCAAGTAAATGATCAGGGTCATGCAGCTTGAACGCGAGGCCGAGCACCGTGCAGATCGGCCCGAGCGTGATGTAGCGCTTGTCCCAGGTCACGCGCATGCCGAGAATCTCTTTGCCTTCCCACAGCCCAAAGCAGACGATGCCGACGTCGGGTATCGCCGCCGCATCTGAACCCGCCATCGGGTTGGTCAGTGCAAAGGCAGGCACGTCGATGCCTTTGGCCAGACGCGGCAGGTAATAATCTTTCTGCGCAGCGGTGCCGTAATGGATCAGCAACTCGGCCGGCCCCAGCGAATTGGGCACCATCACCGAGACGGCCAGCGTGCACGAGCGCGAACCGAGCTTCATCACCACTTGCGAATGCAGATAGGCCGAGAACTCCAGCCCGCCATACTGCTTCGGAATAATCATGCCAAGGAAACCTTTGTCCTTGACGAACTGCCACACCTGCGGTGGCAAGTCCTGATACACGTGCGCGGTTTCCCAGTCAGTCACCATCGCGCACAACTGCTCTACTTCATTGTCGAGAAAGGAGATCTCGGCCGGCGAGAGGCGCGGCTGCGGGTAGGCATGCAGCACGTTCCAGTCCGGCTTGCCGGAAAACAGTTCACCTTCCCACCACACCGTGCCCGCGTCAATCGCCTCCTGTTCGGTCTGCGACATTGGCGGCAGGATTTTGCGGTAGATCGCGAGCAGCGGGTTGGAGATGAGCGTGCGGCGCAGCGGCGCCACATTGAGCACAGCAGCGATGGCAACAAACACCGCGAAGGCTGCCACCATGGCCGTGAGCGAAAACACCGGGGCAAGCCACGCCAGCGCCACCAGCAGCGCACCCGCTGCGGCAGTCCAGGCCAGACCGGAAGCGTTCACGTAGGCCAGCGTCAGCGCCGCAGTCAGCGCAATAGCAACGATCCACCACGTCATGGTTTCCTCCCGTTTTGCCGGCCCGTCTTCCGCCAAGCGGGCCGCACTATCCGTGCAACCCACCTTGTTTTGCGCAACCGCGACAGTTCATGCTACGCCTAAACGGCGAGTGACCTCAATAACCGACTGCAATTGCGGGCGGGCGAATTCCCCGCCGTGCAGAAAACTGAGGTGAGGCCGGCGTGATCAGCGTGGGGATCGTCTTCCTCGGTCAAGCAGCCATCAGTACGCGCATCGCCCCGCGCTGCCGGCCCTCGGCCGGGCGGATCAAAAACTCCACGTCATACCCCAGCGCATTGAAAAATGCCATCAGCTTCTCAGACGAAAAGTTGTCGAGCCGGAAGTGCATCAGGGCCGAAACGTTGGGTTGGGCGATGCCGAGACGCTTGGCTACTTCAGCCTGGGTCCATCCGCGCGCGCGAATGCGCTCGGTCAACCGCATCGCCAGCACCAGCTTGGTATTGAGTTCCGCCGCGTCCGGGAGATTGAGGTCGGCGAACACATTGGCCGACCCGCGCTCAAACGTCACCTTGCTTGCATTCGCGTCAGCTTTTTTTGCCATAGTGGGCCTCGTAATGTGTTGCCGCCGCGCGCAGGCGGTGACGGATCAAATCAATGTCGCTTTGCGCCGTGCGAATGCCGCTCGGCGATTTCTTCTGAAAACAGTGCAGCACATAGACCGCCTCGGCGAAGCGCACGGTGTAGACCGCGCGATAGGCGTTGCCCTCAAACGCCTCGACGAACTCGAAAACGCCGGGCCCCTCGCCCAGCCAGTGTTTGGCATCCGGATGCCTGCCGCCCAGTTGTGCAAGACCAAGCGCAAAGCCCACATTGCGGCGCGCGCCGTCGGGAAAGGCCAGCAGGTCTTTCTTGGCGGCACCCGCCCATTCAAGCGGCTTTTGAAGCTGTGGCGCAAGCGGGAGCGATGGCATCTCGCCAGTTTATATCGAAATCTATATGTTCGGGTCAGTGTGCCACGCCCGCCGCCTAGGGCACTGCATCACGAACGCACCAATGCCTCCGCACAAACAACTATGCGCAGGGTTCGTCCAGAGGTCGCAGCAAGCTCATAACCGACGCTGATTAGGAGAGCATCCTCGCGCTTGCGCCAGGCAGAGGACAGAGACCGCCTCAGCTGAAAACCAAGACTGCACAACCGGCACCGTGCACTGCTGCGCTTGTTCCGTCATTTCGCGCCGCTGCATGGCATTCGCGCGAAGCTGTGCATACGTGCCCTTGATCGCTCGGGAGACTATGGATGCGAACTGGTTACCGGGCCAGATCGTGGCACGCTTTGGCGCGAGCAGGTATTGCGTGCGCGCAAATTAAAGGGGCCGCAGTTGATTTTGCGTCTCAGTGCGCTCAAGAACCGCATCGACTGCGGGTTTCAATCCGGCCATGTGGCGGGCCATGGCGTGATGCTAAAATGACATCAAATTGACATCACTCCAGAGAAGCGTCATGCCCTCCATCACCCTGCGCAACATCCCCGATCCGATCTACGAAAAGCTCAAAGCCCTGGCCGGGCAAAACCGGCGCTCGCTCAACAGCGAGGCTTTGACGCGCCTCGAAGAGAGTATCGGCGCGCCGCGCCCGAATGTGCAGACGCACATTGAGCGCGTGCGTGACCTGCGCAAAATGTACAAAGGCCCGGCGCTGACGCCGGAAGCGATGGAAGCGGCGATCAATCACGGGCGCCGCCTATGATCGTGGCAGATACCAATGTTTTGCTCTATCACTACACCTCGGCAGATTTTGGCAAATTGACTGCGGCACTGCTGATGCAGGATGCCGACTGGCATGCGCCGCTGCTGTGGCGCAGCGAATTCCGCAACGGGCTGTCAACCTTCATGCGCGCCGGCTACCTGAGTGTCAAGCAGTCGGCGCTGCATGTTGAGCACGCCGCGCTGTTCATGCAGGGGCGCGAGCACGAACCCGATGCCACGCGCGTGCTGGAACTGGCCGCGCAATCGGGCTGCACCGCCTATGACTGCGAGTATGTCGACATTGCTCAGCGCTTGGCCGCGCCGTTGATTACGGCCGACAAGAAGCTGATCAAGGCGTTTCCGGCTATTTGCCGGGCGCTTGGCACTTGAGTCTCTGAGTTCATGCGCCGCTTCACTTCTCCATCTGAATCCAGTCCGCCTGCTGGCAAAGCCGGCGGCACTGGCGTGTCCGGCGCGAGCAAAACCGGCTGGGAAACCCTCGCCACGCTGATTCCCTATCTGTGGGAATACCGCGGCCGCGTGTTGCTGGCACTCACGTTTTTGCTGTCGGCCAAACTCGCCAATGTCAGCGTGCCGCTGATCATGAAAGAGATTGTCGATGCGCTGTCGATCAATCTGACTGACCCGCGCGCGGTGGTTGTGTTGCCCGCAGCGATGCTGGTCGCCTACGGCCTGCTGCGCATCTGCACCACCCTGTTCACCGAGTTGCGCGAGTTTGTGTTCGCCAAGGTGACGCAGTCTGCGGTGCGGCGCATTTCACTGCAGGTATTCCGCCATTTGCATTCGCTCAGCTTGCGTTTTCATCTGGAGCGCCAGACCGGCGGCATGACGCGCGACATCGAGCGCGGCTCGCGCGGGGTCTCGTCTCTCGTGTCGTACACGCTCTACAGCATCCTGCCGACCCTGGTCGAGATCACGCTGGTGCTGTCGATCCTGGCGGCGAAATATGAAATCTGGTTTACCGGCATCACCGTGGTGGCACTGGCCAGTTACATCACCTGGTCGGTCGCGGTCACCGAGTGGCGCACCAACTTCCGCCGCGTGTCGAACGAGCTCGACTCCAAGGCCAACGTCAAGGCCATCGACTCGTTGCTCAATTACGAGACAGTGAAGTATTTCGGCAACGAGGAATACGAAGCCAAACGCTACGACGCGAGCATGGCCAACTGGGAGACGGCCGCTGTCAAGACGCAGACCTCGCTCTCGCTGCTCAACACCGGCCAGAGCATCATCATCGCCTGTGCGGTGACGGCCATCATGTGGCGCGCCACGCTTGGTGTGGTCAACGGCACCATGACGCTTGGCGATCTGGTGCTGGTCAATGCGTTCATGATCCAGCTCTATATCCCGCTCAATTTTCTCGGCGTGCTGTACCGCGAGATCAAGCAAAGCGTGGCTGACATGGAGCGCATGTTCACGCTGCTGGATCAGCATCGTGAAGTGGCAGACCGGTCGGCCGCGCCGGCGCTGGCGCTTGGCGCAACGGGTTCCCCTGCGGGAGCGACCGACAGTGCCACCATCCACTTCGAGCATGTCAATTTCAGCTACGAGAGCAATCGCCAGATCCTGTTTGATGTTGATTTCGAAGTGCCGGCCGGCAAGACGGTGGCGGTGGTGGGCCATAGTGGTTCGGGCAAATCGACATTGGCGCGCCTGCTGTTCCGCTTTTACGACGTGAACAGTGATGGCGAGAGCGCGGACGGAACGGTCGCAGGCGGGCGCGTGTTGATCAACGGGCAGGATATCCGCGACATCACGCAATCGTCACTGCGCGGTGCCATCGGCATCGTGCCGCAGGACACGGTGCTGTTCAACGACACCATCTACTACAACATCGCCTACGGCAACACCAATGCGCCGCGCGAGGAAGTAATTGCTGCAGCGCGCGCCGCCTCGATTCACGATTTTGTCGAGACCCTGCCGCTGGGTTACGACACCATGGTCGGCGAGCGTGGCCTCAAACTCTCGGGTGGTGAAAAGCAGCGCGTCGCGATTGCCCGCGCCATATTGAAGAACCCCGCGATCCTCATTTTTGATGAAGCCACCTCCGCTCTCGACTCCAAAACCGAGAAGGCGATTCAGGGCGAACTCAAGCGCATCGCCGAGAACCGCACCACCCTGGTCATTGCGCATCGCCTCTCCACCATTGCCGACGCGCACCGCATCATCGTGATGGACCACGGGCGCGTGATCGAGAGCGGCGCCCACACTGACTTGCTCGAACGCAACGGCGCCTACGCGCAGATGTGGGCCTTGCAGCAGCAAGAAGAGGCCGAGGCCGGGCAACCAGAGAATGTGCCGCTGACGCCCTCTTTGCGGGTGGCGGCGTGACCATGCACAATTGTGCGAGACGCGTGTCTGGTTGCACCAGCGCAATCACCGCTGCAGCGCTCGCACTGACCATCGCAATGCAACCGGTGGCGGGGCAAACGCCGGCCGCGTCCCCTCCGTCCCCTGCCTCCCCCGCTTCCCCCGCACCATCGGCAACTGAAACGCCAGCGGCAGGCGAAGCCGCCAGCGGCTTTCATAGTCGTCCTGCGGCGCACGCCAAGCGCTTCATGGCCGCCACCGCCAACCGTCACGCCACCAACGCCGCATTCGAAATGCTCAAGGCGGGTGGTAGCGCCATCGACGCTGCCATCGCCGCGCAAATGGTGTTAGGCCTCACCGAGCCGCAATCTTCCGGTATCGGCGGCGGCGCATTTATTTTGCATTTCGATGCGGGCGCCCGCAGCGTCGGTGGCGCCCGCAACGATGGCCGCAGCGATGGCCGCAACGATGGCCGCAACGATGCCGGTGTCGATAGCCGCAGCGAAAGCCGTGTGCCATCCGTGCGCGCCTACGATGGTCGCGAGACCGCACCCGCTGCTGCCAAGGCAGACCGTTTCACCGGCGCTGATGGCAAGCTGCTCTCCTATGCCTCTGCTGTCGGCAGTGGTCTGTCGGTCGGCGTGCCCGGCGCGCTGCGCGTGATGGAGCTTGCGCACAAACAGCACGGCCAGTTGCCGTGGGCACGTCTGTTCGAACCGGCCATCAACATTGCCCTATCGGGCTTCGCGCTGTCGCCACGCCTGCACACACTGCTGCAACGTGACCCACTGCTGCGCAACGATGCGACCGCAGCGGAGTATTTTTATGAGAACGATGGCAGCGCCCGTCCCTCTGCGCGACTGCCCGCGCGCCCGGTAGGCACGCTGTTGCGCAACCCTGCCTACGCCGCCACCTTGCGCACTATCGCACGTGAAGGTGCGGATGCGCTCTATAGCGGCGACATCGCACGCGAGATCGTGGCCGCCGTGCGCGCGCACGAACGCCCCGGCGACCTCACCGAAGCCGACCTCGCCGCCTACAGCGCCAAAGAGCGCCCGCCCGTCTGCGGTCCCTATCGCAGCAAGCGCATCTGCGGTATGCCGCCGCCAAGCTCGGGTGGCATTGCGGTGCTCGCTTTGCTCGGCATGCTCGAGCGCTTCGACATGGCTTCATTGCGCCCTGACTCTACGCAGGCTGTACACCTGTTTGCCGAAGCAGGCCGCCTCGCCTTCGCCGACCGCGACCACTTCATCGCCGACCCTGACATGGTGCGCGTCCCAGCGCCCGGCTTGCTCGACCCTTTGTATCTGAAGTCACGCAGTGCCGCCATCAAACCCGAACGCTCAATGGGC
This sequence comes from Burkholderiales bacterium, assembly GCA_031387185.1. GTDB lineage: Bacteria > Pseudomonadota > Gammaproteobacteria > Burkholderiales > JAEUOS01 > CANJDH01. The sequence goes on along the minus strand of JANNCZ010000295.1, from coordinate 6,678 downwards.
CGCGCTGCACATGGCACGCCAGCAGGCGTTACCACCGCCTTGGGCACGGACGCGACAACCGAAGCCGAAGGCACCAGCCACATTTCTATCATTGATGCCGAAGGCAACGCCGTCGCGATGACTTCTACCATCGAGTCCGCGTTCGGGGCGCGCATCATGGTGCGCGGCTTCTTGCTCAACAATCAGCTCACTGATTTTTCGTGGATCGAAGCTGGTGGTGAACCCGGCAACCCCGCCGCTGCCAATGCTGTGGCCGGCGGCAAACGGCCACGCAGTGCAATGGCGCCGACTTTCGTGTTCACGCCGGTAGTCACCTCAGCTGCGGGCGTGGCAGCAACGCCAGCCGTCACGGCAACGCCAGCCGTCACGGCAACACAGCAGGCACTCGCAACGACGTCTGCCACGGTGGCAGCATCCACGATGGCGACAACGGCGGTGCCGCGCGCCAACAGCGCATCACCCTCAGTGACAGCAATTGCACCCAGCAGCGCAGAGCGCCTCGAATTTGTACTCGGCTCCCCCGGCGGCCCGCCGATCATCAACTTCGTCGCCAAAGCATTGGTTGGTCTGATCGACTGGAAGCTGCCGCTCGCCGGCACCTTCGCCCAGCCGCACTACGGCAGCCGCAACCGCACCACCGAAATCGAAAAAGGCACGCGCATCGAAGCGCTCGCCGGGCCGCTCAAGGCAATGGGGCATGAGATCAGCATTGGCGAATTCACCAGCGGCTACACCGGCATCGCGGTCACACCGGGCGGGCTGACCGGCGCAGTTGATCCGCGCCGGGAAGGGACTGCCAGAGGGGAATAGGGCGAAGAGTGGCTCTGGGAGAGGGTTTCCGGGGCGTAATAAATTCCGTACCATTACTCTCCGGACATTGCTTGCATGATATAGTAGATACATTAACGTATCTACAAAAAGAGCATCATGACCGCCACCGCCAAAGTGTTTTCCACCGGCAACAGTCAGGCTGTGCGTTTGCCAAAGGCATTCCGGGTCACCGCCAGCGAAATGTGGATCACGAAAAACGAAGCCACCGGCGAGCTCACGCTGCGTCCGGTGTCGAGCGAATCCTCGATTGACCGCTTGTTCCGCCTGATTGACGAGTCGCCCTTACCGGCCAATTTTCTCTCGAATGCGTCCAGGCGCAACGAACTGCCTCGCAACCCGCTTGGTGAGGACATGCCAGTAGCAGCGCCGGCCTCGAAGCGCAAGAAAGCTGCATCGGCAATGAGCGCGCGGGGCCGGCGCGCGTGATTCAGTACCTCGCCGATACCAACATACTGGGGTACCTCTCGCGCCGCGCCTCACCGCACCTGGTTGACCGCATGCGCGCCGCGCTCAAAGCGCGCGAAGTGGCTATCTCCGTGGTGACGCGCGCAGAAACGCGCTACGGGCAACGTCTGCTGAACGACAACGACCGGCGTCATGCGATCATCGACGCCATATTGCAGGAGTTGCCCGTCCTGAACTGGACCAGCGAAGCTGCAGACTGCTATGGTGATCTCGCAGCCACTCTGCGCCACGCCGGGCGGCCCATCAGCGTCATGGACACCATGATCGCAGCGCACGCCCTTGCCAGCGGCTTGATTTTGGTGACCCACAACACCAAGCACTTCGAGCACATTGATGGCCTGGTGATTGAAGACTGGACGCTGGCTTGAGGGTCTCACAGCATAGCCTGGAGAACCGCTCCAGAAGCTATTTTCCGAGGCACCATGCCAAAGAATGATGGTGCAAGCGGCTCTCCGGGCATACCGCCTGCTGATGCTCAAGGCAAGCACGCCGGCATCGCCTCTAGCGGGCGATGGCATGAGGTGAATTACTTTGGCTGCATCAGCTTTTTGAATTCTTCCACCTGCTGATTGGCGCGCTGCGAAACGATGGCGAGCGCATCGGCCTGCGACTTGCGTGCCATCTCCGCCAACTCCTTCATGTCAGCGACTGCCTTTTCATAGGCCTTGCGCGCCAGCTCGGTTTGGCTGGACGCATCGTTCGCACCGCCCGCCATATTTTTCGCCGCTTCCTGTGCGCCCTGCATGGCTTGCGCGAGCATTTCGGATTGCTTGCGCGCCATCGCCTGCATGGATGCGTAAGCCGCCTGGTTGACCTGGGTCAGTGCTTCGACATCCTTGCGGCGTGCATCCACAATTGCCGTCATGTCGACGCCAGGGATTTTGAATTGCTCGAACATTTTGGCCAGATCGGCAAACGGGTTGGGGGGATTGTTTTGGGCCATGGTGTTGCTCCGTTAGAGATGGGTGGGTGAGTGGGTGGGGGGGCAGGTGAAGCAGGACCATCAGAAGAATCGATGCACCGGGTCAACCTGCGTCAATAGGTTTCGAGATGCAGACGGCCTTCTTTTTTAAGGGCTGTGCCGACAGTTTCCCATGATAGGCCGGCCTGCTGCGCCACGTCGCGCAAGGCCAGCACCACGCCTTCTTCCATGCTTTTGAGGCCGCACACGTAGAAATGGGTATTGGCGTCGGCGAGCAAGCGCCCGACATCGGCGGCACGCTCGCGCATCAGATCCTGCACATAGCGTTTGGGTTGCCCCGGCGTGCGTGAAAACGCAAAGTTGAGGTCGATAAAATCTTTCGGCAGATTCTGTAGCGGGCCGAAGTAGGGCAGGTCTTCCTTGGTGCGCGCGCCGAAAAACAGCATGAGTTTGCCGCCTTCGAATTTGCCGGATGCACGCAGGCGCCGCCGCCACTCGGTCATCGCACGCATCGGCGCGCTGCCGGTGCCGGTGCAGATCATCACGATGTGGCTCTTCGGATGGTTGGGCATCAAAAAGCTTGCGCCGAACGGGCCAATCACCTGCACCTTGTCGCCGACTGCAAGGTCACACATGTAGTTCGACGCCACGCCGCGCACCGCATTGCCCTGATGATCTTCGAGCACGCGCTTGATGGTGAGCGACAGATTGTTGTAACCGGGGCGCTCGCCATTGCGCGGACTGGCAATCGAATACTGGCGCGGGTGGTGCGCGCGGCCATTCGCATCCGTGCCGGGCGGAATCACGCCGATCGATTGGCCTTCAAGCACCGGGAACGGCATCGCGCCGAAGTCAAGCACCACGTGATGGGTGTCGTATTCACGACCGACTTCGGTGACGCGCACATTGCCGGTGACGGTGGCAGTAATAAATTTTTCTGCTGCCTTGACCCCGTACAGGTTGGTGTACGGATGCGCCGCCGACCACGGCGCCTGCGTTGCGCCGTACTGCCCGCTGTTGAATGCAGATTCGCCGTTCGACGCATCGACCTGGGCGGGGGATGGCGCGGGGCCTGCGGAAACTGAGGCCGGCGCGGCAGCACCGGACGCATCCTCCGCCGTCACACCCGCTTCGGCCAGCTGCTCCGGCGTCATCTCGGGCGGCAGCGACTCCCAGCCCAGCTGCTCGTCCAGCGCATACGCCTTGACGCGCGGCATCACCCGCCAGTTGTCGATCGAGCCGGTTGGACAAGGTGAAATGCAGGCCATGCACAGATTGCATTTTTCCGCGTCGACCACGTAATTCATCGAGTCGTGGGTGATCGCCTGCACCGGGCAGATCGCCTCGCAGGTATTGCAGCGAATGCAGATTTCCGGGTCGATCAGGTGCTGCTTGATGACGGCTGCTTCGGCCGGTGCGTTCATGGTTATGCCTCCTTGCTACAAAAGCGGCATTCTGCCGCAAGCGCGCCGACGGATGGAGCGTCACGCGCGAAGCGCGTGCGCTCGCATCGACTGGATGATGGCTGCCGCAATGCTGTGCGCAACTGGTTCAGTTAAAGCGCACGTACTCGAAATCAGCCGGCTGGCGGTTGATGCCGATCACCGGCGGCGCGATCCAGTTGGCGAACTTGCCCGGCTCGACGACGCGGCCCATCAGGGAGCCGACAAACGCGCGGTCTTCGGCATTGGGCAGCCATTCGCCCACCTTGGCATTCCACTCGGCCTCCGACACCACACGGCCATCGGGCGACACCTTGACGTTGGAGAGCGCGCCGATGTTGCGGTGGTGCGCCTTGTGCGGCACGTTGAGCTTGACCGGAATGCCGGCTTTTTCGAGCACCTTGTTCCAGCGTCCCACACCGGCCACGCAATCCTTGATGAAGTCGTCGCGCAGCACTTCGTTGAGGCCATTGAGCATCGGCACTTCCTTCTCCGTGAGCTTGCCGTCGCGCACTTCGAGCACTTTGTAGGTCTGCCCGCGCAGGGTGTGGTCGTCGTCGCGCTTGCCTTCTTCGTAACGGCCTTTTAGCCCAGAGCTGTAGAAGATCGCCGCGTTGCTCGACTCATCCGCACCGAACAGATCGACCGTCACGCTGAAATGGAAATTGATATAGCGCTGCAGCGTGGGCAGATCAATCACGCCGGCCGCGCGCAGTATTTTCACGTCGTCGGTCTTGAGTTCGTTCATCATCTGCGCGGTGCGCGAGATGATGCGCGAAATGCCCGACTCGCCAACGAACATGTGGTGGGCTTCTTCGGTGAGCATGAATTTGGTGGTGCGTGCCAGCGGATCAAACGCCGACTCGGCGAGGGCGCAAAGCTGAAACTTGCCGTCGCGGTCGGTGAAGTAGGTGAACATGAAATAGCTCAACCAGTCGGGCGTCTGCTCGTTGAAGGCCTGCAGGATGCGCGGATTGTTCTCGTCGCCGCTGCGGCGCTCGAGCAGCGCTTCGGCTTCTTCACGTCCGTCGCGGCCGAAATGTTTGTGCAGCAGATAGACCATCGCCCACAGGTGGCGGCCTTCTTCGACATTGATCTGAAACAGGTTGCGCAGGTCGTACATCGACGGCGCAGTGAGGCCCAGATGACGCTGCTGCTCGACCGAAGCCGGCTCGGTGTCGCCTTGCGTGACGATGATGCGGCGCAGGTTGGCGCGGTATTCGCCGGGCACCTCAAGCCAGGCTTTTTCGCCAAGGTGATCGCCGAAGTGAATCTTGCGCTCGGCTTCACCGGGGTTCAGAAAAATGCCCCAGCGGTAATCGGGCATCTTGACATGGCCAAACTGCGCCCAGCCCTGTGGGTCCACACTCACGGCGGTGCGCAGATACACGTCGTAATTGTTCGAGCCTTCCGGGCCGACATCGCCCCACCAGTTGAGGAAGTTCGGCTGCCACTGCTCAAGCGCGCGTTGCAGCGTGCGGTCACTGCCGAGGTCCACGTTGTTGGGGATTTTGTCGCTGTAGTTGATGCTGCTCATGATGCGCTCCTGTTGTCTCGATGAATTTGGTGAAGCTGATTTGAATCAGGTTGGCGCGATGCGCCTCAGGCCTCGTTCTCACTCAGTGTGAGTCCAGATCGGACCTGGTTGCAACGTGCCGGCAAGCTTATACGCGGTTCCAGTCGAACGCGGCCTTGTCGCCCTTGCCATAGAGCTTGAGCGCGCCTTTTTCGCCGACCGCGTTGGGGCGCTGGAAAATCCAGTTTTGCCAGGCGGTGAGGCGGCCGAATACGCGCGTGAACATGTTCTCGGGGCCGTTGAAGCGCAGGTTGGCTTCCATGCCGGTGAGGGCATCGGGCGACATCGCCACGCGTTCCTCAATCGCAATGCGCACTTCATCGGCCTAGTCGATGTCATCCGGGTTGGAGGTGGCCAGACCAATCGCGAAGGCGGCATCGGCATCAAGCGCTTGCCCTGCCTTGGCGCGGACTGCGTCGAGTGCGGGTACTTCGTCGTAGAAGCGGCGGCCGAGGCGGCTCTGGCCGGTGACCATCGGATACAAACCGAAGTTGGTGTCGGCCACCGTGATGGTGGGTGCCTTCGCCGCGTCATCGGGCAGTGCGAGGTGATAGATGCGATCGCAGGCGAGCGCGAGTTCGAGGAAGGTGCCGGCAAAACAGGAGCCTGACTCGATCAGCGCAAACAGGCTGCGTGAGGACACGTCGAAGCGCGAGAAGGTGCGGCGCAGCAGGCCGATGGTTTCGCGCACCAGCCAATGGTCTTTATTGGCCATCAGGGTCGCGTCCATCGCCAGCACGGCGGCGGCATCGCCTTGGGTTTTGATCAGCCAGGTGCCGATATCGAGTTCGTTGGTGCGCATCGACAGGATAGCGTCTTCCAGTTCGCGCGCCAGGGCCAGCGGATACCAGGCGGCACCGGCCGCGGTGATGCCGGCGATGTCGGTGGGTTGCACGCCCGTGGGGCCTTTGACGGTGTAAGTGGCGGTGCGCTTGGCGCGGTCGATCTCGATTGTCACGTTCGGATAGCGCAGCGCATCGGCTTCAATGCTGCGCGTCACCGGCGGCAGGGCCACGCCCTTGCCATCGGCCGGGCGGTCACTCTTGGCTGCTAACTCAAGCGCGCGCTCTTTGACTTTTTGGGCAAACACGGCCGGCTTGGCAATGTGATCCACCAGACGCCAGTCTTTGGCCTTCTGGCCGCGCACGCCTTCGACACTGGTGCAAAACAGGTCGGCCAGGTCATGGCGCACATGCTTCTTGTCGGTCACGCGGGTCAGGCCACCGGTGCCGGGCAATACGCCAAGCAGCGGCACTTCGGGCAGGCTCACGGCCGAGGCGCGGTCATCGACCAGCATGATTTCGTCGCAGGCCAGCGCCAATTCGTAACCGCCGCCGGCGCAGGCGCCGTTGACCGCGGCAAGAAATTTGAGGCCGCTGTGGGTGGAGGAATCTTCCAGCCCGTTGCGTGTCTCGTTGGTGAATTTGCAGAAGTTCACTTTC
>JANNCZ010000760.1:0-4264 GCA_031387185.1 Burkholderiales bacterium | reverse complement strand
AACTTTGCCACCACCTTGCAGCAGGTCATCAAGGCGACGCCGGTCGAGCACGTCATCACCACGCAAATCGGCGACATGCTGCCGGTGCCGAAGCGCTGGCTTGTCAATTTCGTGATCAAGAAGGTGAAGAAGATGGTGCCCGATTGGCGCATCGATGGCGCCATGACCTTCCGCTCGGCACTCGCGCGTGGCGCTTCGGCCCCTTACAAATCTGTCGACATGACACTCGATGACCTCGCGTTTTTGCAATACACCGGCGGTACCACGGGGTTGTCCAAGGGCGCCATGCTGACCCACCGCAACATCGTCGCCAACCTGCATCAGTCAGGCGCATGGACATCAAGCGACTTTGTCGAGGGCAAAGAGGTGGTGATCTCGCCGCTGCCGATGTATCACATCTTCTGCCTCACGGCGACGCTGTCGTTCATGAAGTGGGGCGCGGTCAACGTGCTGATCACCAATCCGCGCGACCTGCCTGCCTTCATTGAGGAACTCAAAAAGTGGCCGTGGACCATTCTTACCGGCGTCAACACCTTGTTCAATGGCCTGCTCAATACACCCGGCTTTGAGTCGCTCAACTTTTCCACGGTAAAAGTCGTGCTCGGCGGTGGCGCAGCGGTGCAAAAAGCGGTCGCCGAAAAATGGCAACAGGTCACCGGTAAATCACTCACCGAAGCTTACGGCCTGACCGAAACCTCGCCCGGTGCGTCGATCAACCCGGTGGGCCATCCGTGGAACGGTTCCATCGGCTTGCCATTGCCGTCGACCGACTTCTCGATCCGCAACGATGATTTTGTCGAGTTGCCGATGTGGACGGGGCAAGGCAACATCGAAGCCTCGACCGGAGAGATTTGCATCAAGGGCCCGCAGGTAATGAAAGGTTACTGGCAGCAGCCGGCAGAGACCGCCAAGGTGATCAGGGACGGCTGGCTGCTCACCGGCGACGTCGGTCACATGGATGCCAGAGGCTTCGTCTTCATCACCGACCGCAAGAAAGACATGATCCTGGTGTCCGGCTTCAACGTCTACCCAAATGAAATCGAAGGCGTGGTCGCCGCCTGCCCGGGCGTACTCGAATGCGCCTCGGTCGGTGTGCCGGACGACAAGTCGGGCGAAGCGGTCAAGATCGTCGTGGTGAAGAAAGATCCCAACCTCACCAAAGAGCAGGTGATCGAGTACTGCAAAGCCAATCTCACCGGCTACAAGGTGCCGCGTGTGGTCGAGTTCCGCACCGAATTGCCGAAAACGCCGGTGGGCAAAATCCTGCGGCGTGAATTGCGCGACAAGCCAAAATGAGCGAAATGCGCATCGCATAAGCGCGAAGTAGAAGCGGCGAAGACGCCGGTCTAGCTTGGCCGGCGCGAACGCAAATCCACTTCTCGTTTCACAGCATCGCCCTATCGTCCGGGGACAGACCGCGCAGCGCTCTGTCCCCTTTTTTTGCATCGGCGCTTCTCTCTTTTTACTTCCGGCAAATCATCATGGGCAAAAGCAGACTCGAAGCCTTCAGCGATGGTGTGATCGCCATCATCATCACGATCATGGTGCTCGAACTCAAGGTGCCGCACGACCCGTCGTTCGATGGCCTGGTCAAACTGGCTCCAGTGTTTCTGAGCTACGTGCTCAGCTTCGTCTACGTCGCGATTTACTGGAACAACCATCACCATTTGCTGCATTTGACGCACAGGGTCAGCGGCGGCATTTTGTGGGCCAATCTGCATTTGCTGTTCTGGCTCTCGCTGGTGCCGTTCGTCACTGGCTGGATGGGCGAGAACCACTTTGCCGCATTGCCGGTTGCGCTGTACGGATTTGTGCTGTTGATGGCGGGGGTCGGGTTCCGGATTCTGCAGTTGGCCATCGTCGCTGCGCAAGGCGACAACTCGCCACTGGCCAAGGCACTCGGAGCCGACATCAAAGGCCACGCCTCGCTGACCGCCTATTTGATCGCTATCCCCTGCGCGTTCGTCAGTACCTGGATCGCCGGCGCACTCTATATCACCGTTGCACTCATGTGGCTGGTGCCGGACAAGCGCTTTGAGCGGGCAGTGCGGCAGCTTGAAAAGTAGAAGTAGTGTGCCTCTGAAAGCGTTGGTGGGAGCGCTTCTTTCGAGACTGACGTATGGTATTGTCCAAGGTCCCGTCCCGCCGCATGACGCACAGGGATACAATTCCGCGACGCCCAACCCATTTTCTGCGGGAGCACACCATGTCCAAACTGCGCATTGAAGGCTCGTTCGTGGCAAGCGTCACGCCGTTCAACCAGAATGGCGAAATCGACTTTGGCGCGTTCCGCACGCTGATTGATTTTCAGCGTCAGCATGGCACCTCGGCCATGTTGTTCATGGGTTCCACCGGCGAGCCTTCGCTGTTGACGCCGGAAGAAAAGAAACGCCTCGTGGTCGAGACCGCGAAGATGAAGCCGGCCGGCATGCATTTTTTCTACGGCTGCACCGGCAACACCGCCGGCATCGTGATCGACAACATTCAGTGGGTGAAAGCCAGCGGCGGGGATGGCGCGGTGATCGCGGCACCGCCGTACATCTGCGGCGCGGAGGACGATATCGAAGCCTTCTATCTCGAAGTGGCCGACGCCACCGACCTGCCGCTGGGCATCTACAACAACCCGCCGCGCATCAAGACTGATTTGCATTGGGATCATTTGCTGCGCCTGTTCAAGCACCCGAACATCGTGATCCACAAGGAGTCGACCACGCGCGTCGGCCAGGTGGCGCAAATACTCGCGGCCAAGCCCGATGTCACCGTGATGTGCTGCGACTCGCCCAACTTAGGTCTCGTGGTGCCGACCATGTCGCTCGGCGGCCACGGCACCGCGAACATGGGCGGCAACATCATCCCCGCCGAGATGGCGGTGATTTCGACGCCGTGGAAGAGCTACGCGCAGGCCGATGCGTTCAAGGAAACCTATCTGCGCATGCTGCCGGTGCTGCACTACAACTACTCGGCGATCAACCCGGTGGCGATCAAGAGCCTGATGCACGCGGTCGGCCTGCCGGTGGGTGCCTTGCGCAAGCCGCTCAAAAATTACGAAGGCGAGGCGCTGGCAAAAGGCATTCGCATCGTGCGCGAATTGGGCCTCGACAAGAAGTACGGCTACACCGTCGAGCCAAAACTCGCGCGCGCCGCCTGAGAGCGCGTTGCGCTGAAGGCGTGGTGTTGGGCCGTATCGATTCAAGGCCGTCGCGGCAATCCCGTCGAAGCAACGCAGTCGAAGCAATGCAGTCGAAGCAATGCAAAGGCTGCTCCATTCCGGGCAGCCTTTTTTTGATTTCGGAGAGATGATGATGCAACTGGCCAGGATGTTTTTCGCGCTCGTTGCGCTGACGTTGGCGTTCGCCGCCAGTGCGCAATACCCGGCGCGCCCGGTGCGCATCATCGTGCCCTATCCGCCTGGCGGCAGTGTCGATGTGATCGCACGCTTTGTGGCGCAACGCCTGTCGGAGCAGATGGGCCAGCAGTTCGTGGTCGAGAATCGCGCTGGGGCCAACGGTGTGCTCGGCAGCGACTTGGTCGCCAAGGCCGCACCCGATGGTTACACGCTGCTGGTGCAGGCTTCGATCTTCGCGGCCAATCCGCTGTTCCTGCCCAACGTGCCGTATGACGTGCAGAAGGATTTCACGCCCGTGTCCAACCTCGGCTCGGTGCCGCTGCTAGTGAGCGCGCATCCGGGTGTGCCGGCCGCCAATCTGCGTGAGTTCATCGCGCTGGTAAAGGCGGACAGCAAAAAGTATTCGTTTGCCACCTCAGGGCTGGGCTCGGCCGGGCATCTCTCGGAAGAGACGATCAAGCGTCAGGCCGGCGTCGCTGACCTGCTGATCGTTCCCTACAAGGGCGCGGGGCCGGCGCTCACCGACCTGATGGGCGGGCAGGTGAGCGCGATGATCGATCCGCTGCCTTCGTCCTATCCGCTGGTCAAGGGCGGAAAACTCAAGGCCCTCGCCGTCACCAGCAGCAAGCGCGTGTCCTTCATGCCCGCAGTGCCGACGGTGGCCGAGTCGGGCCTGCCGGGTTTTGAGATGGTGTCGTGGTATGGCTTGTGGGCACCGCAAGGATTGCCGCGCGACATCACCGTGCGCCTGACTGCCGAGGCGGCGAAGGCGGTACGTTCGCCGCAGGCAGCAGAGCGTCTCGGCGAGCAGGGGTTCGATGCCTCGGGGGATGGTACGGAGGCCTTTGCGCTCTACATCCGCGACGAGATCGCGCGCTACGCCAAGATCATCAAGGAAGCGAACATCAAAGCCGAGTA
>JANNCZ010000290.1:0-1759 GCA_031387185.1 Burkholderiales bacterium | reverse complement strand
GCTGCAAAACTGCGCGGCGCGATCTTCGAAGAACCGCTCTGGCAGCGCGTCTCGCGGCATGATGCCCTGAAATCCGCGCCCACCAACGGTTTCGTCACTATCATCCGGCGGAGTTTTGGGCCGGCATCGCGGCGCGCTGCGCTTCTTCGCGCCGGCTTGTCCCCTGCCCCGCGTCAGGAGTAAGCTCTGCCGCTGCATCAAAATCCATAACACGCCGCATTCCAACCAAGAGGAGAGCCTGCCATGATGTCCACCGAGGAAATTGCCCGTCTGGTACCGACCGAGTCCGCGAGCTTCCGCTCGCCCATCCCCACCGCGCCATTTTCGAGCGATGAGTTTTACCCCGGCCCGCAGTCGGCTAAGCAGCGCGAGTTTGAAACCCGCGTCAAGGCCATCGGCACCGAGCTGGCAAAAAAGCAGGGCGTGTCGCGTCGCACTTTTTTCCAGGGCGCAGCCGGTATGGCTGCCGCGTTCGTCGCGATGAACGACACCTTTGGCCCGCTCTACATGGTCAGCCGCGCCGAGGCGCAAACGCCGGAGATGGCAAACGCGCGCGCGGCTGCGCTCAAGGGCCAGTTCATCATGGATATGCACACCCACTTTTTGCGCGATGACACGCGCATCATGGGCTTTGTGCGGCAGCGCGAGGCAGTCGGCAAAGCGGGCTGGAACCCGGCGCTGGCGGGCAAGCCGCAGACCATCGAAGACCTCAAGTTCGCCAACTACTTCAAGGAAATCTACCTCGATAGCGACACCAAGGTGGCGCTGATTTCGGGGTCTGGTTCGGAAGACCCGCGCGACTGGTTCCTGACCAACGAGATGAAGGCTGAGACGCGCGCCGACGTGAACAAGCGCGCCGGCGCCAAGCGCATGTTCTCGCACGCGATCTTCATGCCCGGCACGCCCGGCTGGCTCGACAAGGCCGACAAGGATTTCGAAACCCTCAAGCCCGATTCGTTCAAAGGCTATACCGTGGGTGACAACACCAACAAGCATCTGTCCAAACATCCCTGGCATCTGGATGACGAGAAGCTGCTCTATCCGTTTTACGAAAAGCTCGTCAAGTGGAGCAAGATCAACCCAAGCCTCGCCAACGTGTGCATCCACAAGGGCCTGTACCCGCCGTCGACCACCAAGGAGTTTCCGGACCTCGTCAAATACGCAGATGTGCGCGATGTGGCCAAGGCGGCGAAGGATTTCCCGCAGCTCAACTTCATCATTTACCACTCGGCGTTCCGCTACACCGGCGGCGCGTTTCCGGTGGGTTGGGAGCAGTTTGAAAAAACCGGCCGCATCGATTGGGTCACCGACCTCGCCGAAATTCCGGCCAAGCATGGTGTCAAGAACGTCTATGGCGACCTCGGCCAGATCTTTGCGCAAAGCACGGTCGCCGAGCCGCGCTTGTGCGCCGCGATGATGGGCCAACTGGTGGCCGGCCTCGGTGCAGACCATGTTGTGTGGGGGTCGGACGCGGTCTGGACCGGCGCGCCGCAATGGCAGATCGAAGCCCTGCGCCGCCTTGAAATTCCCGAAGAGATGCAAAAGAAGCATGGGTTCAAGCCGCTCGGCGCGCCCGATGGCGCCATCAAGAATGCCATCTTCGGCGGCAACTCGGCGCGGCTTTACAACTTCACGCAGCAGCAGCGCGCCGCTCTAGAGGGCGACAAGGTGGCGGTTGCCAAGGCCGAGTACGACCTGCACGCCCATCTCGATGGCGGCGGGCGTACCAACTTGCGTTACGGCTACATGCAGCGCCCCG
>JANNCZ010000206.1:0-2118 GCA_031387185.1 Burkholderiales bacterium | reverse complement strand
ATTCGTAACGTACCAGCCCCGCCTTGTGCCACCGCATCGGGTTCCAACCCGGCGGCAGTTTCACCAGTGCGCGCGCCGATTGCAGATAGACGAACAACACCAGGCTGCCGACCGCGAATGTAATCACCAACCCCCAGCCCGCACCGGCCGGCCCGAGCGCCGGCATCGGCCCCCAGCCAAAGATCAGCAAGGGCGACAACAGCGCATGGCCCGCCACGCTGCCCACCAGCACCTGCGCGGGCAGCGTCATGTTGCCGGTGCCGCGCACCACGTTGGCGAGGATGTTGAGCATCCACACCGAGAGCGCACCGCAGAACACCACGTTGGAGTAGGCCAGCGCCGCATCGAGCGCCGCGCCGCGCCCGCCCATGGCCCGGTAGATGAACGGCCCGGCGGTGAGCATCAAGGCCGAGAACAACACCGTTGCCGCAATCGCCAGCATGAAGGCATGCGCCGCGAGCGCATTGGCACGCGGGTGATTGCCCGCACCAAGATCCCGCGCAATCGACGACGACACCGCACCGCCGATGCCGCTGGCGGCGACGTGCTGCACGAACATCACGAAGGGGAAGACCAGTGAGACGCCTGCCAGCGCATCGGCACCGAGACGGCCCAGAAACAGGCCATCAAACGTGATCATGCCGGCGATGGCGAGCAGGTTGAGCACGTTGGGGAACGACAAGCGCAACAGCGTCGGCAAGATCGGCGCTTCAAGCAGCATCCGGGTGCGGGCCGCCATGGGGGCTGCGGGTGCCGTAGCCTGCGATACGGGGGCAGTGGCGAGTGGCTGGCGCGCCACGGCGGCCGGTGTGGGGCTCGCCTCTGTTGAAACTGTGAGACTAGATGAACGCTCAATAGGCATTACATACTCCTTCTCCCACAGGCTTACCCAAGGGATAGAAGCAGTGCTTGAGACGAAATTGTCTTTGCGTACCGGGTGCCTGCAATAGACCCGGCCAGGCATCCGCGCCTTGCAACAAGGGCCGAATGCCTGCACTCCCAAAATTTATTTGCCGCCCGCTCTCACGGGATCGGCAGTGGCATCACGTAAACATTTTTGTCGGCCCTCCAACCGCCTTCCAGCCCGAGTGGCCGCCTTTCATGTATTTCGCGTCAAACCCGGCCTCGCGCAGCGTGATCGCCGTGCGGCAACCGACATGGAACCCGTAGACGCAATAGATCACCACCGGCACTTCCTTTGACAGATCGCCGATCCATTCCTGCACGCGCTCCGGATCGCGCCAGGTCGCGCCATCGGCAATGTCCTGCGTGCGTGACACGTAATGCCTGGGCCGGGCATCGATGATCTGCACTTTTTCCCCTGCGTCAAGCATGCTGCGCACTTCTTCGACATTGACCCCCGGCAAATCGCCAAACTCCGGCTGCACCAGAGGACGAGGGGGCGCAACCTTCAATGCATCCTCATATCGGCCATCCACGGCGCTCCAATCGATGTTGCGCATGAATGCGTCCACGTAGGCTTTTGCGTTCGCGCCAAAATCGATGTGATAGGCGTGTTCGTACATATCGAGCGCGAGGATCGGTATGCCGCCGGCCACGGCCTGGCTATGCTCGGAGGCGTACTGATTGATGAGCCGCTGATTGCCCGGCAGGTAGACCAGCAGCACCCAGCCCGAACCACCCGAGAGAGCGCGTCCCATCGCCGTGAATTCGCTGTGCCAACGGTCCACCGAACCGAAGTCCCGCGCCAACGCCTCCGCAAGAAGCGGTGTTGGCTTGCTATTGCCACCGAGGCTGGCGAAGTAAAGCTCGTGCAGCGTAGTGGAATTGAGCGCGACAAGTTCTTCGCGCTTGAGCCCGTTGATAACGTAGCCGGGCGCGGTCGCAAAGTCGATGCTGTCGAGCTGCTCCGTGATGGCATTCAGACGACGCAACGCCCCGCCGTAGTTGTTCTCGTAGTGACTCTCGATCAACTTCAGCGACAAACCGTTGATCAACCACGGACGGCAATAAATTTGTTTCAACTGATACCGCATGTCAATACCTCCAAATAAAACATCAAAGAGGCATTGCCACCGCCGGTGTTCCGGAGCGTGGGCGAACAGTCTGAAAACGATTCGACAGTGCCCACGCCTTGGCGCGCAATGCTTTCAGGAT
>JANNCZ010000185.1:0-4764 GCA_031387185.1 Burkholderiales bacterium | reverse complement strand
ACGGCATCACGCGCCCCGAAATCCATGTCGGGCAGGGTGTAGAAGGGCAGGCCATTTTTCAACTCGCGCACCGTGGCGCGCACGCCATCCTGGCGTGCCAGGGCGAGACCGCCAAAGCGCGTGCGCCCGGCGTAGAGCGCGTGGTCAAACGCCGGATTGGTCTGGCGCGCGTAAGTGCCGGCCATCGGGCGCAGCAGCGTGAGGCGCGTCCACGCGGCGTCCATGCCGACGAAGTGCGGTGCGAGCAATATCACCGGTTGTGGGCTTTGCGCATCTCGTGGTTTGGCCGGCAGATCGCTGCGCCGCTCTGGCTCGTCTTCTGGTTGCGCGCCGTTGCGCTCACTCGCATGCGTAGTCGAAAACGGTCCGCAGAGCCGCTCCAGGTGCGCTTCTCCGGTCAGCTGCACGCGCTCGCGAATGCATTCAGCAGCGCTGTACCAGAGGAACGCACGATCCACCACGCTTTGCCCGAATGCGCGAAACACGGCACGCACCAGCGCCGCACGTTCGGCATCGCGCATATCCGGGAAACACAGCTTGAGATTGACCTCGGCCACGTAGCGGCGCTTGGATGCGAAGGCGTGCAGCAATGCGCCCAACGCGCTGCCCGCGGCGCGCAGCAGCGGCAGCGGCAGCCAGTGCAATGCGCGCATCAGCCAGAGCGCGAGTCGCGTCACGATTTAACTGATGCCTGCGCGGGTGCTGCGCTGGCTGTCGAAGCCACGGTCGCCACCGGCGGCGGCTCCACCCCACCGGGCACCTTGTAGCGGTGATACGACCACAGATACTGCGCAGGACAGCGCCGGATCAACACTTCAAGCGCGCGGTTGAGGTGGCGCGCAGACGACTCGCCCTCTTCACGCGGCGGCATCGGCAAGGCATAGCCGCGATAGCCCGCGCCCTCCGGTAGGCGTTCGGCGTAAGCGAGAATGACACTCGCGCCGCTGGCCTCGGCGAGACGATCCACCAAGGTCATGGTGTAGGCGGGGCGCCCAAAAAAATCGGCCCACTCTCCTTCGCCACCGCCCGGCACTTGATCGGGCAGGATGCCGACCGCCTCACCCTTGCGAAGCGCGCGCAGCAGAGAGCGGATGCCGCCGAATGTCGGTGCAGCGAGCTTGAGATCATCCTTGCCGCGCCCGCCGGTGACGATAGGCGCGAACAGGCTTTTCTTTGGCGGTGAAAACAGGGCGGTCATCGGCCCATAGTGCTGGGTGTACCACTGCGCGGTGATTTCAAAGCAGCCCAGATGCGGCGTGACAAAAATGATGCCGCGGCCACGCGCGTGCGCGTCGGCAATCAGCGGGCCAACGTCGATCTCCAGCATCAACGCGGCGGCTTCTGCCTGCGGGCGAAACCATACGGCGGCCAATTCGGTGAAGCTCTTGCCGGTCTCGCGCACAGCCGCGCGCAACAGCGCCGGATCGTCATAGCCGGCCTGCTGCAAATGCGCACGCATGCGCCTGCGCATCCGGCTCGACACGCCAAACGCGAGCCAGCCCAAGCCGACGCCGATGGCGTGCAGGGCACGCAGCGGCAGGTGCGACGCCAGTACGAACAGTATTTTGAGCAAGGGGAGGTCGCAAAAGCGGTGGCGGGGACTGATAAAATAAGCGGCTTTGCAGCCCGCCGATTTATCAACTCTTCAACTCCAACCACCACCCGCCATGAGTGAATTTCTTTTTACATCTGAATCGGTTTCCGAAGGCCACCCGGACAAGGTTGCCGACCAGATTTCAGACGCTGTATTGGACGCGATTTTAGCCCAGGACCCGCGCTCCCGCGTCGCTGCGGAAACCCTGGTGAAAGACAACCTGACCGTTCTGGCGGGTGAAATCACCACCGGTGCCAAGGTCGATTACGCGCAGGTCGCGCGCGACACCATCCGCCGCATCGGCTACACCGACCCGGCGATTGGCTTTGATGCCGACACCTGTACGGTGATGGTGCAGTATGGCGAGCAATCGCAAAACATCGCGCAGGGCGTCAACGAAGGTCAGGGTCTCGACCTCGACCAGGGCGCGGGCGACCAGGGCCTGATGTTTGGCTACGCCTGCGACGAAACGCCCGAGCTGATGCCGCTGGCGATTCACCTTTCGCACCGTCTGGTCGAGCGTCAGTCCGAGTTGCGCCGTGATGGCCGCCTGCCTTGGCTGCGCCCCGATGCCAAATCGCAAGTCACGCTCAAATACGTGGATGGCCGGCCAGTGGCGATCGACACTGTGGTGCTCTCGACGCAGCACAAGCCGGGCATGACCCACAAGCAGATCGAAGAAGCGGTGATCGAGCAGATCATCAAGCCGATTCTGCCCAAAGACATGATCAGGGGCAAGATTCAATATCTCGTCAACCCGACCGGCAGCTTTGAAATCGGCGGCCCCAAGGGCGACTGCGGCTTGACCGGGCGCAAGATCATCGTTGACACCTACGGCGGTTCGGCCCCGCACGGCGGCGGCGCATTCTCCGGCAAGGATCCGTCGAAGGTAGACCGCTCGGCGGCTTACGCGGCGCGCTACGTGGCCAAAAATATCGTGGCCGCAGGCTTGGCCACCAAATGCATGGTGCAGGTGTCGTACGCCATCGGCGTCGCCAAGCCCACCAGCGTGCTGGTCACCACCCACGGCACCGGCAAGATCAGTGACGAGAAGCTCTCGGCTCTGGTGAGCCAGCATTTTGATTTGCGTCCGAAGGGCATTGTGCAGATGCTCAATCTGCTGCGCCCGATTTATCAGAAGACGGCTGCGTATGGCCACTTCGGACGTGAGGAGCCTGAGTTCACGTGGGAAAAGACCGACAAGGCGGCTGCACTGAAAGCTGCAGCTTGATGCTGCTTGCGCATTAGTGGTTTGACTTGTTTCAAGAGAGGCCGCCCGGTCTGACCGTGGCGGCCTTTGTTTTGCCGCGAATCAATGATTCACCCCGGATTCACCCCCGGATTCACCCCGAATTCACCCCGGATTCACCAAGCCGAATTGGAGCCAACAGAACATGCCTCTACCCTCCATCGAACAACGCCTCGCGCTTGAACTCGCCGCGCGCCCCGCCCAAGTCGCCGCTGCCGTCACGCTGCTCGACGAGGGGGCGACTGTGCCTTTCATCGCGCGCTACCGCAAGGAAGTGACTGGCGGGCTCGACGACAACCAGTTGCGCCTGCTTGAAGAGCGCTTAGCCTACTTGCGCGAACTCGAAGACCGCCGCGCCGCTATCCTCGCCAACATCGACGAGCAGGGCAAGCTCACGCCCGAGTTGCGTGCGGCAATCGAGCTTGCTGCCGACAAGGCGCGCCTCGAAGATTTGTACCTGCCCTACAAACAAAAGCGCCGCACCAAGGCGCAGATTGCGCGCGAGGCCGGGCTGCAACCGTTGGCAGATGCGCTTCTTGGCGATGCGACGCTGGTGCCCGAAACGGAAGCTGCGAAGTATTTGCTTGCGCCATTCGAGATCGACGGCGCAAAAAATCCCGGCGTACCGGATGCCAAAGCCGCGCTCGATGGCGCGCGCCAGATATTGATGGAGCGCTTCGCCGAAGACGCCGACTTGTTGCAAGCCCTGCGCACGCAGTTGATCGACAACGGCATCGTCTGCTCGTCTGTCGCCAAGGGCAAGGAAGAAGCGGGCGCAAAATTTTCTGACTACTTCGACTACAACGAGACCTACAAGACAATCCCCTCGCACCGCGCTCTTGCGCTGTTTCGGGGCCGCCGTGAAGAGATGCTCAACGTCACCCTGGTGCTGCCGGGCGAAGAAGAGAAGCCGGGCTGGGACGCGCCCTTCAACGCCTGTGAAGGCCGCATCGCTCAGCGGCATCAAATCGCGCAACAAAACCGCGCCGCAGATCGCTGGCTGCTCGACACCGTGCGCTGGGCCTGGCGCGTCAAGATTTCACTGCATCTCGATACCGACCTCATGGGCGGCCTGCGTGAACGCGCCGAAGCTGAAGCGATTCGCGTGTTCGGCGCCAACCTCAAAGACCTGCTGCTCGCCGCGCCCGCCGGGCCGAAGTCAGTGCTCGGTCTCGACCCCGGCCTGCGCACCGGCTGCAAGGTCGCGGTGATCGATGCCACCGGCAAGCTGCTCGACACCGCCACCATCTACCCGCACGAGCCGCGCCGCGATTGGGATGGATCGATTGCCACGCTCGGCACATTGTGTGTCAAACACAATGTGCAGTTGATCGCGATTGGCAATGGCACGGCGTCGCGCGAGACCGACAAGCTTGCGGGCGATTTGATCGAGATGATTCGCAAGCACGCACCCAATAACACAACTGCGAACACACAAGCAGGTTCCCCCGCCAGGCACATCGCCAAAGTCACCGTGTCCGAAGCGGGTGCCTCGGTGTACTCGGCCTCCGCGTTCGCCGCGAAAGAATTTCCTGACCTCGATGTATCGATTCGCGGTGCGGTGTCGATTGCGCGGCGCTTGCAGGACCCGCTCGCCGAGTTGGTGAAGATCGACCCCAAGTCGATTGGCGTCGGCCAGTATCAACACGATGTGAATCAAACGCAATTGCAGCGCGCGCTCGATGCGGTGGTCGAAGACTGTGTGAACGGTGTCGGCGTCGATGTCAACACCGCGTCGGCCCCGCTGCTCACGCGTGTCGCCGGCTTGAGCGCGGGCATCGCCGCGAGCGTGGTCGCTTATCGCGATGCGAATGGCCGCTTCACCACGCGCGAACAATTGAAGAAAGTGCCGCGCTTGGGCGACAAGGCGTTCGAGCAATGCGCGGGCTTCTTGCGCGTGATGGGAGGCGATAACCCGCTC
>JANNCZ010000094.1:0-4277 GCA_031387185.1 Burkholderiales bacterium | reverse complement strand
GGCTATCCATGGGCGCGATACGCGTGTCGATCATCTTGAGCAGGCGGTGTTTGCGTGGCGTTGAGATGCGCCTCGCTTAACATCACGCTGCGGTTCATCGAGCTACCCTGTTTGCAAAGACTCCCCCAGTGACTTTTCACCCCTTCACCGGCCGCCGCGAAGACCGCCGCCTCATCACCGGCACGGGCCGCTACACCGCCGATGTCAATCTGCCTGGGCAACTGCACGCCGCCTTCGTGCGTGCCGACCGGGCATCCGCACTGGTCCGCTCGATTGACACCGCCGCCGCACGCGCCGCACCTGGCGTGGTCGCGGTCTACACCGGAGCCGATCTGCTGGCTGACCAATTCAAAACCCCGGCCACACTGGTAAGTTACCCTGGCGTTGGCGGCATGGCGGTCGTGCTGCCACCGCGCCTGCCGTTCGCGCGTGAGCGCGTGCGCTATGTCGGCGAAGAAGTCGCGCTGGTGATCGCACATAGCGCACTCGCCGCGCAGGACGCAGCGGCTCTGGTTGAAGTTGACTACGAAGACTTGCCGGCCGTCACGCATGCGGAAGCGGCCATCGCGCCGGACGCGCCGCTGGTACACGCCACGGTGCCGGGCAATCTGGCGTTCGACTACGAGTATGGCGATCAGGCCGCGGCCGACGCCGCCTTCGCCAGCGCACAACACGTGGTGCGCCTCACATTGCAGAGCCAGCGCGTCGCGCCCTGCCCGATGGAGCCGCGCGCCTGCCTGGTGGCCTGGAACGCCACAAGCGGTTTTGATCTGCACGTACCCCACCAGGGCCAGGTGCCGATGCGTGGCGGGCTGTGTCACATGATGGGGTTGGTGCCGGCGCAGGTGCGCATCCACGCGCAAGATGTTGGTGGCGGCTTCGGCGCGCGCTCGGCCGCGTACATGGAATACCCGATATTGATGTGGGCCGCGCGCGCGTTGCAAGCACCAATCAAATGGACCGGCACGCGCGAAGAGCAGTTGATGACCGAGTCGCACGGTCGCGCCATCAACATCGAGGCCGAACTCGCGCTCGACCGCGACGGCACATTCCGCGCGTTTCGCATGCATTGGCTGTGCGATCAGGGCGCGTACCTCACCCCCGCCGGCCCCCTCATCAACACCATGAACGGCAGCCTCACCATTGGCGGCGCCTACGCGGTCACCGCAGGCTTTGGCCGCCACCGCTGCGTGTTGACCAATACCTGCCCGACCACCGCGTATCGCGGCGCTGGCCGGCCCGACATGGCTTATGCGGTCGAGCGTTTGGTCGACGAAGCGGCAACCCAACTCGGGCTCGACCGCATCGCGATCCGCCGCAAGAACGCGATCGCCAAAGACGCGATGCCGTTCAGGAACGCAGCCGGTGCCACCTATGACTCGGCCGATTTCGCTGGTCTGCTTGACAAGGCCGAGACGCACTCTGACTGGGCCGGCTTCGCGGCGCGGCGCGCGCAAACACAGGTGCGCGGCAAGTTGCGCGGGCTGGGAATGGCGATGTTCCTCGAACCATCCGGCGGCGGCAATGCGCCCAAGGATCAGGTCGCGCTGCGCTTTGGCAGCAGGGCACTTGATGATATGGCTGGCGCAGAAACGGGCGCGCAAGGCACCCGCGCGCCCCTCATCACCCTGCACACCCAATCGCAAAATCACGGCCAGGGCCATGAGACGGTCTATCCCGAGATCGTCGCCTACACGCTAGGCATCCACCCGCTCGACGTCACTCTTTGCAGCAACGACCCGGTATCCGCCGCACTGATGGGCAATGGCGTCACTGGCTCGCGCTCGACACAACAACTCGGCAGCGCGCTCAAGTTGGGTGCGCTCGAGGTCATCAAGAAAGGCATTCCGCTCGCCGCACAACGGCTTGAGGCAGCGCCAGGCGACATTGAATTTATTGATGGTGCTTACCGTGTCAAGGGTACCGACGTGAGCCTCACAATGAGCGCCTTGCTCGCCGCGCTCGCGGCAGAACCGCGCGGCAATGCGCCGCATCCGCTCGACACCGATGCCGAAGCGCCTCTGTCACGCGCATTTCCGAGTGGCGTACACGTGGCCGAAGTCGAGATCGATCCCGAAACCGGCGCGGCAAGCATTTGCAGCTATGTGGCGGTGGACGACTGCGGCACGGTGATCAATCACACTCTGGTCGAAGGCCAGATCCACGGCGGCCTCGCGCAGGGAGCGGGGCAGGTGTTCGGCGAGCACGGCGTGTACGACCGCGACAGCGGGCAATGGCTCACCGGCAGCTTCATGGACTACACCATGCCGCGTGCGGGCCTGCTGCCCAAGGTCGACGCGATTGAACACTCGGTGCCAAGCCCGACCAACTTTCTCGGTGCCAAAGGCACGGGCGAGGCGGGCACGACCGGCGCGTTGCCGGCGCTGATGAACGCCATGGTGGATGCCTTGCGTGGCACGGGCATCGATCATCTCGACATGCCCGCCACGCCGGCGCGCGTGTGGCGGGTGTTGCGCGACGCCCAGCGCTGACAGCAGCACACTGCAGTCCATCGTATTTTTGACGATTGATCGCCCTGTCATCGTTGGTGGGCGCGGCTTATGGCGGCACTGCGCCGGAAACGCTTGGTGCGAGCGGTATGCAGCCGCACCTGACGGCCAGATTGCCACGGCGCGCATGACGCGCCGGCCCCTATGCCTCGTCGTTGTACTGCGCACGGATGTGCGTCACCTCATCCCAGCGGGCGCAAAACGCATCGACACAGGCGGGGTCGAAATGGGTGCCGCGATGTTCGCGCAGATAGTCGCGCGCATGCTCGACCTCCCACGCCGCCTTGTACGGGCGCACGCTGGTGAGAGCGTCGAACACATCGGCAACCGCCACCATGCGCGCGGCCAGAGGGATGGCTTCGCCAGCAAGACCTTGCGGATAACCCGAGCCATCGTATTTTTCGTGATGCGCGTGGGCGATTTTCGCGGCCAGTTGCAGAACCGGTGATGCGCCATCCTTGAGGATCGACCAGCCAATGCGGGCATGCTCACGCATCACCGTGATTTCGTCTGCCGTGAGCGTACCCGGCTTGAGCAATATGTGATCGGGCGTGCCGAGCTTGCCCACATCGTGCATGGGCGCGGCCTCCAGCATGGCGCTGGCAAACGCCGCGTCATGGGTCAATTCATCTGCGATCAGCTGCGAGTAGCGCGCCATGCGCCCGATGTGCGCGCCGGTATCCGGGTCGCGAAATTCGGCTGCCCGGCACAGGCGCATCACCGTATCCTGCTCACGATTGAGAATGTCCGCTGTGGCGCGCTGCACTTCGGCGGCCAGGGTCTGCGCGAGATGGGCGCTGTCAGTGCGGCTCTTGTGCAGGGCCAGCATGTTGCGCACGCGCGCGCCAAATTCGATGTCATCGACCGGCTTGGTCAGAAAATCCGTCGCGCCCGCGGCAAACGCGCGATGCAGCACTGCCCGCTCGTTGCGCGCGGTCACCATCAGCATCGGCACTTCGGCCAATTTCGGATCGGCGCGCAGGCGTGCGATGAAGTCGATGCCGTTGAGCAGCGGCATCAGATAGTCGACGATCAGCAGATCAAACGGATTGGCGCAACACCACTGAAATGCCTCCAGCGCGTTGGTGAAGCTGATGGCGTGACAACCGCCAATGCTGCGGACCATCGCCCCGGTGACGAGGAGGTTGACTTGGTCATCATCAACGACTACAACATTCATGACGGGCTCGGGTAGGATCAGACTGGTTCAGACGCGCACAGAGACGCAACTATAGCGTGCGGCCCACCGGGCGGTAGGCGTGCTCGCATGGTGCCAGGCAGGTGGCGCAGGTGGCAGCAGGTGCAAGCCGCCAGTCCGGCAGCTCATTCCGGCGCGACGTTGGCGTCGCGCAGCACTTTGCCCCATTTCGGGATTTCGGATTTGATGAACTCGGCGAAGGCCTCCGGCGCACTGGCCGAGAGTTCCACGCCCTGCGGCGCAAAGCGCTCGCGCAAGGCCGGCACACGGCTGATCTTCGCCACCTCCTGCGACAAGCGCGTAACGATCTCGCGCGGAGTGCCGGCCGGTGCGGCCAAGCCAAACCAGATCGTCGCTTCGTAACCGGGCAAGCCGCCGGCCTCGGCCACGGTGGGCAGCTCGGGCGCGGATGAACTGCGCACCGCACTGGTGACGGCGAGGGCGCGCAGCTTGCCGGCACGCACTTGCGGCAGCGCGGAGACACCGGCATCAAACATCAAATTCACCTGCCCACCGATCACATCAGTGAGGGCCGGCGCGCTGCCCTTGTACGGCACATGCGTCATGTC
>JANNCZ010000181.1:0-9194 GCA_031387185.1 Burkholderiales bacterium | reverse complement strand
GCGCGAGGTCACGGGGGTTTGGTCTTTGCCCACCCCTTTGTAGCCGGACTGCCAGTCTTCCTTGAACCAGTCGAAAATTTTCGACAGTTCCAGGCCGCGCTGCGGGTTATAGCGATTGCGCGAGCGGTCGGAGATGAAGCGCATCGCCTGCTCGTCAAGTTGGGCATCGAGCTTGTCGGCAGTGAACGCCTCTTCGCGCAGCATCGGGCAGCCTACTGAGGCGCAATTGACGGCGTAGTGCACGCGCGGCTCGTCGTACACGCCTTTCTTGCGCAGCATCTCGTGCTCAAGCTGATCAAGGAAGGCGTCCTGCCCCAGCAGTTTGAAGAACTTTTGTTTCCAGGGCGAAGAGAATGCGCCACCAAGATCCTTGATCGATTTGAGGTCCGGGTATTTGGTGAGGATCAGTTGAACCGTGAACGCGTTGTAGGCGTTGATCAAAAACGCCATTTGCTGCGTCTTGGAGAACGCCTTGAACTCGGCATCGCTCACCTTCGAAAGTGCCTCGGTGTAGCCTTTGAGTTGCGCTTCGTCCTGCTTGAAACCGGCATAGCGCACCTGGCTGGCCTTGCCGCCCTGAAGCAACACCACATGCTTCTTGAGCAACGCGTCCCAAGCCTTGTGCGTGTGGTCAGTCTGCGCCAGCGCAGGGGCGGCGGGCAGCAGCAAAGCGGCGGCAAGCACGAGATAAGTAAACGGCCTTTTCATGTCAACCTCTGTGGTCTGTGATCAATGATGTTCGGGCTTATAGGCAGGCGTCTTGTCGCCCAATAGCGCGCCGATACTGCCCACGACGCCGCCCACACCGGCAGTGCCGCGCCGCCAATTTTGGAACGCTTCGAGAAAAGTCCACTGCCCGCGCGTCACCGTGCCGCGCTTCCAGTTGCCCGCTGCGTACTTGTTGGCTTCGGCCAGCGTCGGATAAATGTGGATGGTGCCGAGAATTTTGTTCAGGCCCAGGCCGTGCTTCATCGCCATCACATACTCGGCGATCAAGTCGCCGCCATGCTCGCCGACGATGGTGACGCCGAGAATCTTGTCGGTGCCGGGTGCCGTCAACACCTTGATGAAGCCATGCGCTTCGGAGTCGGCAATCGCACGATCGAGGTCGTCGATGCCGTAGGTGGTGATGGTATGGGCGATGCCCTTTTCTTTTGCTTCGGTTTCGTTCAAGCCCACACGCGCGACTTCTGGCTCGGTAAAGGTGGCCCACGGAATCACGCTGTAGTCCACTTTGAAGCTCTTGAACGCGCCGAACAGGGCATTGACTGCCGCATACCAGGCCTGATGCGCAGCCGTGTGGGTGAACTGATACGGCCCGGCCACATCGCCGCAGGCGAAGATGTTCGGATAGAGCGTCTGCAGATAGTCGTTGGTCTCGATGGTGCGGGTTTTTGTTAGCGGAATACCGAGGTCTTCGAGGCCGTAACCCGCCGTGTTGGCCACGCGTCCGACCGCGCACAGCACCTCGTCGAACGGGATGCGCACCTCTTTTCCCTCGTGCTCGGCGATCAGCACTTTTTCACCGTTCTCAACCTTGAATTCGCGGGCCTTGTGATTGACAAGAACGTTGACGCCTTCATCCCGGAATTTTTTCATCACCAGCGCCGAGACCTCCGGGTCTTCACGGATCATGATGCGCGGCAGCATCTCCACTTGCGTCACCTCGGCACCGAAGCGGGCGAACGATTGTGTCAGCTCCGAGCCAATCGGCCCGCCGCCCAATACAACCAAGCGTCGCGGCAAAGTACGAATGTTCCAAATGTTGTCCGACGTGAGCGGGTTCATTTCCTTCAAACCGGGAATCGGCGGGATGAAGGGGCGCGCACCGGCAGCGATGACGATGTTTTTCGTGGTCAGGCGCTTGACCGTGCCATCCGCCATCTTCACTTCCACTTCCCATGGCGAGACGATCTTCGCGTCGCCGGTCACACAATCAACACCAAGGCTGGAGTAACGCTCAATCGAATCATGCGGCTCGACCGCCTTGACAATATTGACCACCCGTTCCATCACCTCGGCGAAGTCGAAGTTGGCGCTCGCGCTTTGCATGCCGAACTCTTTGGCGCGTTGCGTGTGCGACAAAAACTTGGCGGAGCGAATCAGCGCCTTGGACGGCACGCAACCGGTATTGAGGCAATCGCCGCCCATCTTGTGTTTTTCGACCAAGGTGACTTTGGCCTTCACCGCCGCCGCGATGTAGGAGGTGACAAGGCCGGCCGAACCGGCGCCGATCACCACGACGTTGTTGTCAAAGGTGGCGGGCTTCTTGTCAGCCCACTGCGCGTAGACTTTGCGCGCCTTCACACCATCGACAATTTTTTTGGCGATGATCGGGAAGATGCCCAACAGCACAAATGCGCCGAGCAGGCCGGGCGAGAGAATGCCTTTCAACGAATCGATCTTGGCAAGCTCGGTGCCCGCATTGACGTAGACGATTGTGCCGAGAAACATGCCAACCTGGCTGACCCAGTAAAACGTCCAGGTCTTCATCGAGGTCAGGCCCATCACGAGGTTGATCACGAAGAAGGGAAAGGCCGGCACCAGACGCAGGGTGAAAAGGTAAAAGCCACCCTCTTTGTCGACCCCTGCGTTGATGGCTTTGAGCTTGTCGCCAAACTTGGCCTGAATCGAATCGCGCAGCACCAGACGCGCCGCGAGGAAAGCCAGGGTCGCGCCAATCGAAGACGCGAACGAGACGATGATGGTGCCGGTCACCACGCCAAAGATTGCGCCCGCGACCAGGGTCATGATCGCCGCGCCCGGCAAGGAGAGCGCCGCCACCGCCACGTAGGCGGCAAAGAAGGCGGCGATGGTCTGCACCTGATTGGCCGCGTAAAACGCCGTCAGTTCGGCCTGTTTGCTCTTGATGAACGCAAGCGACAAATAGCGCCCGAGATCAAATGCGAAAAAAGCCGCAAGCAGCGCAACGACCACTGCGATGATGATGAGTTTTCCCGATTTCATGGCTCCTCCTGGAGCGTTGTTTTATTGGTGACGCACTTCAGAGACGCTCTGCCGCAGACATTTCCAGCGGCTATCAAGGCCTCTGCCCTTGGCCTCTGCCAAGCTTGCGCTGTACCCCGGCAGATCGGCAGATTCGATACGCGTAGTGTGACTCAAACCACCGCCGCCGTGACTACGGCCTTATACGTAGGCGCGGCGCCGGCGGATTTGCCGGCAATTGAATTGGTCATGCCGGAGTTGGTCATGCCGGAGTTGGTCACGCCAGGTGCAGCCATGGCCGGCGCAGCGACCGCACCGCGCATCGCCTGCGCCAGCGTGTAGTCCGGGCCCTGCGTGATTCGTTTGCGATACGACAGCGCGGCAGGCGAGGCGACCGGCCACAAGCGGTCAAACTGCGCAAGCCACGCCGCCTGATCAAAGTGCAGCGGCACGCAATCAAGATGCACGCCGTCGATCACCGTGCCGTACAGCGCGCCGAGCGCAGGCGGTGCGGCGCGCGTCGAAACGCGTGTGACGAGACCAAACGCGGTCTGCGCAAAGTTGGGCAGGCCGGCGGCGCCGTTGTTGAACAGCGCACAGCGGCCATCTTGCGTATCAAAGGTTTGCCCTACCGGCAGACACGTATGGCTGGACGCAAACACGCGCACCCTGGCCGCAGCCAACTGGGCGATGACTTCAGCCGCGTCAGTCGCCTCTTCGCCAAAAGCCCAGCCCGCCAGCGACCCGGCATCGCCATGCACGATGCCCACACGCACGCCGCCCACCTCGGCGACCAAATGCATTGGCAGCGCGGCGAGTTGCCCGCTCAGATGACGCTGCCGCCGTGCCGTTTGCGACAACTCGCCCATGATGGCGTTCGAACGCGCCACATCGGCATCGCTCACGTAGTCCGGATAGCCGCAGCCGCAACCCGCCGCTGCATCGCTGGCGAGCAACTCGGTCTCGACATTGCCGCGCAACGCGCGATGGCGCAGCACTTCGGTGTTGATGCGGGTGAACGAGGCGTCGTCAATGTCGAACCAGTTGAAGTCGCCGTTGAAGACCAGTTGCGCGTCCGGCTCCAGCGCTTGCAGGGCAAGCAGGGCATCGAGCGCAAACGAATTGCCGTACAGACCACCAATCACATAGAGCGTGGCCGCAGAAAAATCGGGCGCGCGCGCCAGTGACGCTGCGCCATAACGGTACGACAGCGGGCAAGTGCGGCCGGGGCGATTGGACTCGGGAGAACTATTTTCATGGATGGAGAGCATGACCGTACCTTAACGTATTTGGCGCACCCGCCTGATACGCGTTTGCCGCAACGGCAGATGATGCAGTTTGCCCCTGGTGCAAAAAGTTCTTGACAACATTTTTATATTTCGATAATAATAGAAATATGGAATCCAAGACCATCATTCAAGCCCTCGCCGCCCTGGCGCAGGAATCCCGGCTCGCCCTGTTCCGGCTGCTGGTGCAGACCGGACCTTCAGGCCTGTCGGCCGGTGAAATCGGCGCAGAACTCGGCATCGCCCCCGCCACGCTGTCGTTCCACCTCAAGGAACTGGCGCGCGCGGACCTGATCGCTGCCCGCCAGGACGGCCGCTACATCTACTACTCGGCCAATTTCACGCAGATGGCGCTGCTCGTCGGGTTCCTCACCGAAAACTGCTGCGCGCGCGATGGTGTCTGGTGCGCGCCTGCAGCCTGCCGGACGCCAGGCATCACAAAAGCGGCGGCGGCCCGCGCCAACCCCAAACAAGCGCAGCCCGCGCAGTCCGCACCCCCAAAACGCCACGGAATCAAATCATGAAACGCTTCCACGTCCACGTCGGCGTCGCCGCCTGCTGCTGATGGATCGCATGCCTTACAACACCCTGTTTTTGTGTACCGGCAATTCCGCGCGCAGCGTACTCGCCGAAGCCACCCTCAACGATCTCGGGCGCGGCCGTTTTCGTGCCTTCAGCGCAGGTAGCCAGCCGTCCGGCCGTGTCAATCCCTTCGCACTCGAACTGCTCAAACAACGCGGGCATCCGGTCGATGGCGTGCGCAGCAAAAGCTGGGACGAGTTCGCTGCCGGGCCTGCCAAAGGTGCCGGGGCCGGTCATCCGGGTACGCCGCAGATGGACTTCATCATCACCGTATGCGACAACGCCGCCGGTGAAGCCTGCCCATTCTGGCCGGGCCATCCCGCCACTGCGCATTGGGGCGTCGAAGACCCGGCTGCCGTCGCCGGCAGCGATGAAGACAAGCGCGCCGCGTTCCTCAAGGCCTACTCGATCCTGCGGCGGCGCATCGACCTGCTGCTCGCGCTGCCGCTCGATAAGCTCGACGCGCTCGACAAGACCACGCGCCTGAAAGAGATCGGCAAGGCGCCATGAGGGCGAAGATCGCCGCTGAATTTCTCGGCAGCGCCTTCCTGCTCGCCATCGTGGTGGGCTCGGGCATCATGGGCGAGCGCCTCGCGGGCGGCAACAGCGCCATCGCGCTGCTGGCCAATTCGCTCGCCACCGGCGCCGGGCTGGTCGCGCTGATTTCCATCTTCGGCCCGCTCTCGGGCGCGCATTTCAATCCGGTCGTGTCGCTCGCCGAAGCCTTGCTCGGCCGTCTGCCGTGGCGCGCGGCCGGGCCGTATCTGCTCGCACAGGTCGCCGGCGCAATGGCTGGCGTGGTGGCGGCGCACTGGATGTTCGAACTCCCCGCGCTGATGGCATCGACGCACATGCGTACCGGCCCGGCGCAATGGTGGAGCGAGGTGGTCGCCACCTTCGGCCTGATGACGGTGATCCTGTTCGGCGTGCGCCACCGTCCCGATGCGATTGCCTGGCTGGTCGGCTGCTACATCACTGCGGCCTACTGGTTCACGTCCTCGACTTCGTTCGCCAACCCCGCCGTCACGCTGGCACGCTCGTTTACCGACACCTTCGCCGGCATCCGCCTGGCCGACGTACCCGGCTTCGTGCTGGCGCAAATGATTGGCGCCGGGCTGGCGTTGGCGCTCTACCGCTGGATGATTTCAGAACAGTCATCAGGCTGAAACCCTTGGTATGCGCGGCTTGCGCGGCATCGTGTGCCTGAAAGCCTTGGTGCGAGCCACTCCTGGCTCGGCAGCCTGATGAATTTCTAAACCAGCGCGCCCCCGCACGACGACCCCTGCCCGGCCGTGCAGCCGTAGCAATGCTCGCGCACCACGATGGCGTTGCCGTCGAGCTCGCGGTCGATCAAATCGCGCAGATGGGTCTTCGGCCGGCCCGCCACTTTCAAAGGCAGGCCAAGCATCTGGTTGAAATCACAGTCGTAGACATAGCCTTGATAGTCGACCGAGAGGATGGTGCGGCACATCACGGTGTCGAGGTTTTGGTCCTGATGCGCGTTCCGCAGCAGCGTCATGTAATCGTTGAACTGGCCCTTCGAGATCAGCATCGAGCCGAAGCGCTGGATCGGCATGTTGGCCAGCGTATACAACTGGTTGAACACGATGCCGAAGGTGTCGCCAAGGATGCGCTTGTAATCGGCCTCGAGCGCGGCCTGCCCCGGCGGCAAGCTCGGGCCTTGCGGGTTGTAGACCAGGTTGAGCTTGAGGCTGGAGCCGGGCTGGCCGTAGCCCAGTGCATTGAGGGCGCGAATGCCGGTGATGGATTTTTCGTACACGCCTTTGCCGCGCTGGCGGTCCACCAATTCTTCGGTGTAGCAGGGCAGAGACGCCACCACTTCAACCTGGTGGTCCGCCAGAAATTGCGCAAGGTCTTCCTGCCCCGGCTCGGAGAGGATGGTCAGGTTGCAGCGGTCCATCACATGCACACCGATCGAGCGCGCCTTGGTCACCACGGTGCGGAACAGCGGGTTGAGCTCGGGTGCGCCGCCGGTGAGATCGAGCGTGGCGGCGTCGTGGGCGGCGAGATAGCCGAGCACCAGATCGACCGTGGCCGCATCCATCATCTCGGTGCGCGTGGGGCCGGCGTTGACGTGGCAATGCAGGCACGATTGATTGCACTTGTAGCCGAGGTTGACCTGCAGAGTCTCGACGCTGCGGCGGGCAATCTTCGGGAAGGTGGTTTTTTCAAGCAGCGAGAGCGTCGC
The DNA here is from genome assembly GCA_031387185.1 of Burkholderiales bacterium. Lineage (GTDB taxonomy): Bacteria > Pseudomonadota > Gammaproteobacteria > Burkholderiales > JAEUOS01 > CANJDH01. The sequence goes on along the minus strand of JANNCZ010000181.1, from coordinate 2,171 downwards.
ATGCATGGGAATTTCTCCGGCTTTGTGGTTGAAGAGATTATGCGGCAAATCACGCGCGCGGCTTCATGCGTAAGAGTACGTAGATCGCCATGGCGTGGATGCAGCGCATCGCGCGGGTCACCGGGGCAATGTAGCAGAGCCGCCTTGGCCAAAGCGGGAGCGCGAGGGCGCGGCTGAATGCGCTGGCCGGGCATGCGAAGCGTATTACAATCACCCAGGTTGCGTAATACTCTCTGGAGCCGCCATGACCCTCACCGTCCGCCTTCCCCTCAGGGTTGAGCAAGAATTGGCGCGCTATTGCGTCGCGCGCAAAGTCACCAAGAGTGCTGCCGTAAAGCAGGCGCTTGATGGCCTGCTGCAATCGGGCGCGAACAGCGCCAAGCCGGGCCCCTACGAACTGGGAATTGATTTATTCGGGCCCGAACCGCGCAACGCCGCAGAAGGCGTGGATCTCGCCCGCAACAGCAAACGCCTGTTGCACGAGCACTTCCGGGGCAAGAAACGGTGATTCGCACACTCGTTGATACCGGATTTTTGGTTGGCGCTTTTGCCAGCCACGACAATCTCAAGGCATCGGCGAAAGCGTATCTGACCGGCCGTGGGCCCGGTTTGATAACGACGGCCCCAGTCATTGTTGAAACCTGTTTCTTTCTGAAGCCAGCAGAAAAACGCAACCTGCTCGAATGGGTGCAGCGCGGCGGCGTCGAATTGGTTGAATGGCCGGTTTCGGCATACGCGCAAACCAACGCCATCGTTGCCAAATACGCAGATCGGGATATCGACATCGCGGATGCGGCGCTCATCTGGCTGGCCGGCTTTACCAATACGCGCGAGATATTGACCAGCGACATCAAGGATTTTTCCGTTTACCGTCTGGCGGGTGGAAAGCGATTTGAATTGATCGACTGGTTCGTCTGATCCCGCATGACGCCGCAACAATTCATCGAAAAATGGCAGCACAACACGCTCACCGAGCGCGCCGGGGCGCAACCGCACTTCCTCGATCTGTGCGAACTGCTCGGCGTCGATAAGCCGACCGACGTAGACCACTATTGCTTCGAGCGCGGCGCGAAAAAAACCGGCGCCGGGCGCGGCTGGGCCGACGTGTGGAAGCGCAACCACTTCGCGTGGGAATACAAAGCGCCGGGCGTCAAGCTGGAGCCCGCGTTGCAGCAACTGATGATGTATGCGCTGGCGCTCGACAACCCGCCGCTGCTGGTGGTGAGCAACCGCCTCGTCATCGAAATTCATACCCACTTCACCGGACGGCCGTCAGAGACGCACACGATCCTGATCGCCGACATCGGCGCGCCGGCCAATCTGCAAAAGCTCAAGTGGCTGTTCAGCGACCCCGAACAATTCAAGCCGCAGATCACGCGCAGCGCCATCACGATCCAGGCGGCGCGCTTGTTCGGCGACCTCGCCTGGAGCATGCAGCAGCGCGGCCATGAGCCACGCGCGGTGGCGCACTTCCTCAACAAGATGTTGTTTTGCCTGTTCGCCGAAAACATCAAAAGCCCGCACGGCGAGCCGCTGCTGCCGCAACGCCTGTTCTCCAAAGTGCTGGCCAACGGGCAAAAAGACATCCCGCGCTTCGAGAAGCAACTCAAAAACCTGTTCGCCGCCATGAGCGACAAGCACGGCGAATTCGGCGAACACCTGATCGAATGGTTCAACGGCGGCCTGTTTGACGACGACACCACGCTGCCATTGAAGCGCGAAGACATCCATCAACTGGCCGGCATCAACACCCTCGACTGGAGCGCCATCGACCCGTCGATCTTCGGCACTTTGTTTGAGCGCGGCCTCAACCCGAAAAAGCGCGCCCAACTCGGCGCCCACTACACCGACCCGGTTTCGATCATGCGCATCGTCGGCCCGGTGATCATCGAACCGCTGATGATGGAATGGAACAGCATCAAAGCGCAAATCGCCGCGCACCTGGACACCGTGCACGCGCTAGACAAAGCCACCAAAGCGGCAGACAAGTCCAAAGCCACCAACGCGCTCAAAGAAGCCAACCGCCTCTACTACGCATGGCTGGAGCGTCTCGAAAAATTCCGCATCCTCGACCCCGCCTGCGGCAGCGGCAACTTCCTCTATCTCGGCCTGCAGGCACTCAAAGACATTGAGCATCGCGCCGGACTCGAAGCCGAAGAACTCGGCCTGGA
>JANNCZ010000150.1:0-4410 GCA_031387185.1 Burkholderiales bacterium | reverse complement strand
TGTGCGCGCGATCAAGACCGACGGCTCGGGTTACGACGGTGTGGTGACGATGTATCACGACCAGGGCCAGATCGCGATGAAGCTGATGGGCTTCGAGCGCGGCGTCACGGTGCAGGGCGGCTTGCCGATTCCGGTCACCACGCCGGCGCACGGCACGGCGTATGACATCGCTGGCAAAGGCGTTGCCAATCCGCAGGCGATGAAGAATGCGTTTGATATCGCGTGCCGGATGGGGGCGAGCCGTAAGACAGCGCGCTAGGCGTCCATTTAAGGTAACTCCTTCAAGAATGGCTCCAGGAGCCATTCTTGCGGCTATCGTCTACTCCGCTCGAATCCCGGTGGCCTTGATCAACTGTTGATAGCTGGCCAGGTCGGCACGCATGCGCGCCGTGAATTCTTCTGGTGTGCTGCCTGCAGCTTCAATACCCTGCGCGGCGAGCTTTTCCCGTACTGCCGGCAGTTTGAGCACGCGGTTGAGCTCCGCATTCAGGCGCGTGAGCACCGGCTTGGGGGTGCCGGCCGGCGCCACGAGGCCCATCCACACATTCATTTCCACGTTGGGTACGCCGGCTTCGGCGAACGTTGGCACCTCCGGCATCAGGGCGGACCGGGTGCGCCCGACAGTGGCCAGCACGCGCAGCTTGCCGCCCTTCAACTGCGAGGCGACGGCAGGCAAACCGGTAATCGTGAACTGCACCCGCCCGGCCACCAGATCGGGCAGGGCCATACCCATGCCCTTGTAAGGCACGTGCAGCATGTCGAGCCCGGCGCGCAGCTTGAGCATCTCTCCGGCAAGGTGATGCGGTGCGCCGTTGCCGGAGCTGGCGAAGCTGAGTTTGCCGGGACGCGCCTTGGCGAAATCGACAAACTCCTTGAGTGACTTGACCGGCACCGCTTCTTCGTTCACCACCATGAAGAACGGCAGGTTGCTGGCCTGCCCGATCGCATCAAAATCGCGCAGCATGTCGTAGGGCAGGTTCGGGTTCATCGCCGCGAGAATCAGGTAGCTGTCGTTGACCACCAGCAGGGTGTGGCCATCGGGCGCGGCGCGCTTGACATAGTCGCCGGCAACGCTGCCGCCGCCTCCCGGACGGTTGTCGATCACTACCGTGCCCAGGCTTTCACGCATCTCCGCCGCGATGATGCGCGCCAGCGCGTCGTTGGCCGCCCCCGTTGGGAACGGCACCACCAACGAAATCGGTTTGGAGGGAAAGGTCTGCGCGCCGACGGCGCCGGCCAGTAGCAGGAGTGCGGTAGCAAAGAAGCGTGACATGGAGGGTCTCCTATGTGCCGCCAGCGCGTAGCGCGGCGAGTTTCTTCTCGATTGCCGGCCAGGCCTCGCCACCGCCATCGGCCATCAGCTTGAGGTGCTCGGGAAGCTCGAAATCGGCAAATGCCTTGCGGTGCGCAGGGCGCGCGCGCAGCCGCGCGAACCAGTCGGTGAGCCTGGGCCGGGTGCGCGTCCACATCGGCGCCAGGGCCAGCCGTTCCATGCGGTGCACGTAGGCCGCGAGGCCAATGTCGGCCAGCGAATAGGTGTCGCCTGCGAGCCACGCGGTTTTCGCGAGTTGGGCTTCCATGTCGCCGAACAGCTTGTCAAAACGCGCCAGCGCCACCTCGACCAGCGGCGAATCGACGCCGCGCTCGACCATCTCGCGCATCTTGTCGCGCCGCACCGGGTCGGGGATGCCGTTGATGCGCGCCTCGCGCTGCTCTGGCGTCATGCGCAGCACCGGCACGCGCAAGGCCAGCGCAAACGAAAGGGTATTCACCGTCACGTGCACGCCTTCGTCGGGCTGCTTGGTCCACAGCCGCATCAGCGCGCGGCCATAGGCGTCGGCCGGCTTGAGCGCCGGCCCGTCAAAGGCCTCGTCGAGGTACTCGTTGATCACGGTCGATTCGATCACCACGCGGCCGTCGTGCTTGAGGGTAGGCACTACCGCACCGGGGTTCATCCGCATGTACGCCGCTTGAAACTGGTCGCCTCTCGACAAATCGAGTATCTCGCTGCTCCACTCGACACCTTTTTCGAACAGCGCCAGGCGTACCTTTTGCGAACAGACCGAGTTGTAGGCGTGGAACAGGACAACCATGGGCGCGACCCTTTTCAGACCTGGCTTGACCTTGCGTGAGCCGATGCGGATGAGACCAATTACTCGGCCTTGAGGCCGGCCTTGCGGATCACCTCGCCCCATACCGCGCTCTCGCGCCTGATCATGTCGATGAATTCGGGCGATGTGTGGCGTACTGGTTCGAGCCCGAGCTTGTCGATCTGCTCGAGGAAGGCCGGCTCGGTCATGGCCTGTTGAATTTCGCGCGACAAGGCGTCGATGATCGCCGCCGGCGTGTTGGCCGGCGCCAGCAGGCCATTCCAGCTTTCCGCAGCGTGCCCGGGGAACATCTCGGCAATCGCCGGCACGGCCGGCAGCTTGGTATTGCGCTTGAGCCCGGAAATGCCGAGCAGCTTGACCTTGCCCGCACCCTGGTGACCGATCACCTCCGACGGGCTGGCCGAATAGAGCTGGATCTGCCCACCCAGGACGTCGGCCAGGGCCGGGCCGCCCCCCTTGTAGGCAACGTGCGTCATGGCCAGGCCGGCACGCTCGACGAACAGCGCTGCCGACAGATGCGTGACCGTGCCGTTGCCGCCGGAGCCGTAGTTGAACTGCCCGGCGCGTGACTTGGCCAGATCGATGAACTCCCTGAGGTTGTTCACCGGCAGCGATGCGGGCACCGTCAGCACGAACGCGTTGGTGCCGATCACCGAGATCGGAATGAAATCGCGTGCCGTATCGTACGGCGTGCGCGTGATGAAGGGGCCGGTCACGAATTGCGACGCTGTCGCCATCAGCAGGGTGTAGCCATCAGGGGCGGCCTTGGCGACCAGGTCAGTGCCGAGGATGCCGCCAGCCCCGGCGCGGTTCTCCACCACAAACGCTTGCTTGAAAGTGCGCCCCAGGCGCTCGGCCGTGAAGCGTGCGATGGCGTCGGTGTTGCCACCCGCCGGGAACGGCACGACGATGCGCACCGTGCGCGCCGGCCACGCCGGAGTCACCGCTTGTGCCATTGCAGCGCCTGCGAATGCACACAGTAGGGCAGCCAGAACGAGCTGCGCCATGTTTCGGATTGCGATCGGGGCTGGCTTGCGCGGCCGAGGCCGGGCGTTAACGCTGGAGGTAGCGCGGATCATCAGTTGGCCTTTGTCAGAGAGGGAACGGGCTTGGTGTCAGCATCGCAATCCGGTCAGGCCGGATCATCGCGATCAATCCAGAGTTTGCCGGCGCAAGCGCGATTGTGCTTTTCAAATTCGACGAACACAATGTCCACCGCCTCCGGTTCCACCTTCAATATCCTGCAACTCTCGCGCGTGATGACCTCGACCCATTCGCGCTTTTGTTCGATGCTGCGTCCGGGAAACAACTCGACGTGGATCATTGGCATGGCGGCTCCTGGCAATTGTCTGAAGTATCGAACATCGGCTGTCGACTGTCACGCTGGCATTGCCGCTTTCACCAGCGCCGGCAGCATCGGCAAATGCCGAATCCGCGCACCGGTGGCAGCGGCTACCGCATTGGCGATGGCCGCCGCCACCGGCGGCACGCCGACCTGCCCGCCGCCGGACACGTTGTCGGAGCCGCTCACGATCCTGACTTCAATATCAGGCATTTCGTTGGCACGGGTCACCAGGTAATCGTAGAAGTTCGACTGCTCGACTGCGCCTGCCTTGATCGAGATGCGTTCGCGCAGCGCCATACCCACGCCATAGGCGATGCCGGTGCGCGTCTGCTGCATCAGATGCTGCGGCTGTACCGCGACACCCGGCTCGATCGCGGCCCAGATCTTGTGTACGGTGATCGCACCGGTGGCACGGTCGACCGATACTTCGGCAATCTGGGCGCATGGGCAATTCCACTCGCCGCCGTCGTAGTAGGCCAGACCGAGGCCGCGGCCGGATTGCCTGAGCCGCTCCCTTTGTGGCCATTGCGCCATCCCGGCAACCGCTTCGAGCACGCGGCTGGCGCGCGGATTGGTGAGCAGGCCTTGGCGGAACGCCAGCGGGTCGTGGCCCTGCTTTGCTGCTATTTCGTCAATGAACGATTCGACCGCAAACACCGTGAAGCCGGCGCCATTGGCATTGAGGTAGCCGGCAGCGATGCCGCGGTCCTGGTGCAGGTATTCGTGGCGCTTGCTCGGGATGTTGTAGGTCGACGCCGCGCCCGACATCACCACCACGTCGTAACCCTTGGTGCCATCCCACGACTGTTTGCGTGCGCGCCGCGTCACCGAATCGGCCACCAGGCGCATGCGCCAGGCGGTGATGCGGCCGTCGGCATCCAGTGCAGCCTCAAGGCGTTGCGCAGTGGCCGGCCGGTAGGCGCCATTTTTCAGATCATCTTCGCGGCTCCACAT
>JANNCZ010000110.1:0-4500 GCA_031387185.1 Burkholderiales bacterium | reverse complement strand
GCCACCTTGAGATGGTTCGACACCTTGCCGGTCTGGCTGATGATCTTGAGCTTGGGCAAACGGGCCAGCAGTGCGGGCGTGATGGCGGTGCGTTCGCGCGTCAGCACCAGCGCATCGGCATCGGCAAAGCGCGTGGCGAGGGTGTCAATGTCAGACGCCGTGTCGTTGTAAATCGTGACCTGATGGCCGCTCAATTGCTTGAATGCATCGAGGTGACGGACACAATTCTGATAGTCGTCGGGGATGACGATGTGCATGGTGATCTCGTGAGATGAAGAGAAATGAGGAAGCAAAGTACGGCGAGACGACATCGTGTTGAAACCGTGCTGCAACCAGGTTGCCGCCAGATTGGAACCGGGTTACAAAGGCGTCTTGCAGGCAGGGCATCGCTACAATCGTGGCCCGCCATTCTATTCGCCCGCGAAAAAACGCGGGCCGTGCCGATGAAATCGCTCGACGTCAAGATTCTCGACCCCCGCCTCAAGGGCAATCTGCCCGCCTACGCCACCGCCGGCAGCGCCGGGCTGGATTTACGCGCCTGCATCGATGCGCCGCTCACGCTGGCACCCGGTGAAACCAAAATGATCTCCACCGGCATCGCAATCCACATTGCCGACGCAGGCTATGCGGCACTGGTGTTGCCGCGCTCCGGCCTCGGTTCAAAAAGTGGCATCGTGCTCGGCAATTTGGTGGGCTTGATCGACTCCGACTACCAGGGGCCGTTGACCTGCGCTTTATGGAACCGCGGCAGCACGCCGTTCGAATTGAAACCGCTGGAGCGCATTGCGCAACTGATCGTCGTGCCGGTCGCGCAGGTGGCCTTCAACGTGGTTGAAGATTTTGCTGCGAGCGAGCGCGGTGCCGGAGGCTTCGGCTCTACCGGGAAAGCGTGAACACGTGGAGGCCATCGCGCAACGCTGAGCGCCGCAGGCCGCTTGACGTGTGCGGCCCGTTGCCGAATGCCCCGCCACTCAAGCGGGACGCCTACTCGTCGTCGATCTTCAGTTCGGCAATTTTGCGCGTGATGGTGTTGCGCCCCATGCCCAGCAGGAGCGAGGCTTCGATACGCCGGCCGCCGGTTTGTTTGAGCGCCATCTTGATAAGTGCAGTCTCAAATGCACGCGTCAAGTCATCGCCAATGCCGGACTCGCCGGCGGCAAGACGGCGTGTGGCTTCGCGCTCGAGCGCGCTCACCCAGTCCGCGCTCGCTTCCGTACCGCTCGCGACTCCAGCACTGCCAACACCCTTGCCATCGCGCAGGTCAGGCGGCAAATCGGCCACTTCAATGTTCTGCGCCGGCGCCATCACGGTCAGCCAGTGGCAGACGTTTTCGAGCTGACGCACGTTGCCGGGCCAGTTCAATGTGGTCAGGTATTTGAGCGCCGCATCGGAAATGCGCTTGCCTTCAACACCAAGCTCGCGTGCGCTGCGCGCCAGGAAATGCCGCGTCAGCAACGGGATGTCTTCGCGCCGCTCGGACAGTGAGGGCAGGCGCAGGCGGATCACGTTAAGGCGGTGAAACAAGTCCTCGCGGAACAAACCTTCTGTGACACGCTTTTCCAGATTCTGGTGGGTCGCCGTGATGACGCGCACATTGGTTTTGATCGGCTGGTGCCCGCCAACGCGGTAAAACTGCCCATCCGAGAGCACGCGCAGCAAACGCGTCTGCAACTCGGCCGGCATGTCACCGATTTCGTCGAGGAACAAGGTGCCGCCCTCGGCCTGCTCAAAGCGTCCGCGGCGCATGGTTTGCGCGCCCGTGAAAGCACCGCGCTCGTGGCCGAACAACTCCGACTCCAGCAAATCTTTCGGGATCGCGGCAGTGTTGATCGCCACGAAGGCCTTGGTGCCGCGCGGGCTGTGCCGGTGCAAGGCACGCGCGACCAGTTCCTTTCCGCTGCCCGATTCACCATTGATGAGCACAGTGGCGTGCGACTGTGCGAGGCGGCCGATGGCACGAAACACTTCCTGCATCGCGGGTGCCGCGCCGAGAATTTCCGGCGTGGCTTCAGCCGGTTCGGCGGCCGAGCTTTCGCGCATCGACTCCTCGATGGCGCGGCGGATCAATTCAATCGCGTTGTCGACATCAAACGGCTTGGGCAAATACTCAAACGCGCCGCCCTGGAACGCCGCCACCGCGCTCTCCAGATCGGAGTACGCAGTCATGATGATGACCGGCAGGCCGGGATGCTTTTCCTTGATCGCCGAGAGCAGTTCCAGACCCGAAGCGCCCGGCATGCGGATGTCCGACACCAGCACCTGCGGCGCTTCGGTCTTGAGGGCGCCCAAGGCCTCCTGCGCGGATACGAACAGGCGGCAGGCAATGTTCTCGCGTGCCAGCGCCTTCTCGAGTACCCAGCGAATCGATTTGTCGTCGTCAACCACCCAGATTGGTTTCATTGCTTTCCTTGCTGCCAGTGCTGCACCTGCGGCAATTACATCAACCATACCGCCGGCCCTGCACCGAATGCTTCCATTGCGTCGATTGTTGCGGATGCGCCGCCGTGGACACCGGTCTACCCTAACGGCAACAAAATCTTGAACACTGTTTGTCCGGGCCGGCTGTCGCATTCGATCGCGCCGCGATGCTGCTGCACGAATGACTGCGCCAAGGTCAACCCCAAGCCGCTGCCGCCTTCGCGCCCCGACACCAGGGGATAAAAGATGCGGTCGCGAATCTCGGCGGGGACGCCCGGCCCGTTGTCTTCTACATGCAAGTCCAGTGCCAATCGAAAGCGTTCTTTGTGCAGGGTCACCTGGCGCGCGGCGCGGGTCTTGAGGCGGATTTGCGGCTGCGGGGTAGCAGCCCCAAGCAGGGCCTGCGCCGCATTGCGCGCCACATTGAGCACCACCTGAATCAACTGTTCGACATCGCCGCGCAATTCGGGCAGCGAGGTGTCGTAGTCGCGGATCAGGCGGATTTGGCCGGGGAACTCTGCCGCAAGCAGACTGCGCACGCGCTCCAGCACCTCGTGGATATTGACTGCGGCGATGCGCGGCGGCCGGTGCGGCGTGAGCATGCGATCCAGCAACGCCTGCAAGCGGTCTGACTCTTTGACAATCACTTGCGTGTATTCGCGCAGCGCCGCGCCGGGCAGCTCACGCTCGAGCAACTGCGCCGCACCGCGAATCCCGCCCAGCGGATTTTTGATCTCGTGGGCGAGGTTGCGAATCAGCTCGCGATTGGCCCCCGCCTGCTCGGCGATGCGCTCTTCGCGCGCGACGCGCAGGCGCTGGTCGATCACCTGCAATTCAAGCAACACACGCACCGGCGGCTGATGCGCGGGCGTGACCACGCAGGCCACCAAAATCGGCGCACGCCCGGGAGGTGCCACTTCAATCTCCTGGGTGCGGTGGCTCCACTCTTCATCCACCACTTCGCTCAGCATGCGCCCGAGCGCTTCGTCTGGCAGCACGTCAGTCACGGCCCGGCCAACCAGGCTGCGCACACTGGTCTCGAAGAGATTTTCAGCGGCGGAATTGGCATGCACCACGCGAAACTGTGCGTCTGCCAGCAAGACAGCCGAGGGCAGCAGGTCGAGACCAGCATACCCGGGCATCACTGCCGCAGGCACGGTGATGGGCCGGCGCGGCGGCGTTTTCTTGTCAGGTACCACATTGCGCCGCATCACGCTCTTGGCCGGTGGCACGCTCTTGGCCGGTGGCGCGCGCTCTCCCACAGCCATGCTCTTGGCCATTGCCATGCCCTTAACCAATGCCACGCCCTTGGCCGGTAAGGCACTCTTGCCCAGCGCCGCCTTCTTTCGAGGCATCCCTTTGCGCGCGGCAGTGCTCTTGCTCGATACCAAAGCGGATCCCCAAAAAGAAAAAAGCCGGCGCGCACGCCGGCTTCATAGCCACCGGCGCGGTTTAGTCGCGAATCGCCGAAATCTCGCGCCGCAGCGACTCAATGTTCGATTCGCTGCGCGTCAAATCCGCCTTGAGCTTGTCGGTGCGCTCCTGATATTTGGCGAAGTTCTTCTCGTCGCCGCGCCGCTCCGGCTCGCCGCCGTTGAATTCCTTTTTCATTTCCGCGAGTTTTTTCTCTTCAGATGCCAACTCTTCTTGCAGGATACGGCGGCGGTCAGTGTCGCGCGCACGCTGCGCGCCGCCCTCGGCCTTGCTGGGCGCGCGTCCCGCTGTGGGTGCGGACGGCTTGGGGAAAGGCACCGTGTTAGGTGCTTCCGTATCGATTTTTTTGCAACCCTTCACATCACCCACGTTGCCGTAGGTGATGTTGCCGTCACGGTCTACGCATTTGAAGACTCCGCCTGCTGCCAGCACCGGCGCGTCGGGATCAATGCGCGATGCGCGCTCGGCTACCGCTTCTCTTTCTTTTTTGGCCGCCGCCGCTTTTTTGGAGAGCGCTTCCTTCTTGGGGGCCGCCTTCTTGCCGGCAGCCTTGTCGCCGCCGGTCTCACTGCGCCTGGTCTCGGTAGACGTGTCAGCCGCCTGCGATTGCGCCCACGCAGCGCCCAGCGCACCCGACGCAAACACACC
>JANNCZ010000097.1:0-19237 GCA_031387185.1 Burkholderiales bacterium | reverse complement strand
CCGGCCGTGCACCCGCCGGCGGACTGCGCGCACCGCTGATACTTAGCCCGCAACGACGCACAAACACGATACAGCACGCGCAACAGCGCCCCGGAAATGCGCATCCTTTGCTATAATTCCACCCATGCGGCTGTAGCTCAGTTGGATAGAGTACTTGGCTACGAACCAAGGGGTCGTGGGTTCAATTCCTGCCAGCCGCACCAGTAAATGGAAGGGGTCACCGCGAGGTGGCCCCTTTTCATTGGCGCAGAGCCTTACCATGTGCCCACGGCAGTTGCAGTTGCCACTTCCCAGCGGTCGCGGCCAGTTCCGCTGCAACCTTCGCTGGCAACGGCACGCCGTCTCGCTGCCGCTTTTCTGCCTCACGCGCGCCACGCTCACCGGGCATCAGTATCGCGCCGATTTGCGCATCCACCGGCAGCGTTCTGATGGCCGCCACAGTGCGCGCCACGTCGGCGCGGAACTGTGCTTCGGGCGAGAAGCGGAACACGTCCACCGCGATGATCCATGCGTTCTGGCGGTAAAGTTTCGTGCCGCCAGTGAGGAACTCAGCAAGGATCGGCGCACCGGTAGTGATGCTGGCGAGCATTTCGATCAGCAGCGCGAGACCACTGCCTTTGGGACCGCCGAGCGGCAGCGGCGTGGTGGCCTTTTGGGGATCGGTGGTGGCGTTGCCCTCTGCGTCGAGCGCCCAGCCGGGCTGCAATGCTTCATTGAGGCGCTTGGCCTGCATCAGCTTGCCGTTGCTGACGATGCCGGTGGCCATGTCAAACAGCACCGGCTCGGCATTGCCGTCCGGGCCGCCGGGTACGGCAAGCGAGAGCGGCGCGGTCGAGACGCCGGCTGCGCGCGCGCCGTGGTACGCCATCAGTGGTGCCGATGCGGCGATGGCGACACCCGCCAGGCCCTGGCGTGCGAGGTGTTGGGTGTAGAAGCCGAGCGCTGCGGTGTGCGTCGTGCCGCGCACCATGACGAGGCCGATGCCGTTGACGCGTGCTCTCTCAGTGGCAAGGGTGCACGCATGCATCATCGCCACCGGGCCGGCAGCGCGGTCCGCGTCGAGCAGCAGCATGGCGGGGGCATCGATGGCAATCGACATCGCAGGCGAAGGATTCATCGCGCCTGACGCGATGAAGTCGAGATAGCGTGGAAGGCGGCTCACACCGTGCGTGCCAACCCCGCGCAGATCCGCCCACACCAACGCTTTCGCGACGGTGGCCGCATGCGGCGCAGACAGACCCGCGCGCTCAAACAGCATTGCGGCGAAGTCGTGCAGTGCCGTCGCAGCGACGCGAACCGGTGCCGGCTTGCTCATCGACTCGCTCATTGCCGCTCAATCTTGCGTGCATCAATCACGCTGCGCCACTTGCGCAATTCGCTCTCGACAAAGCGCTGCATTTCGCCCGGCGTGTTGGCTTGTGGTTCGCCGCCGGGCGCGAATGGGTACACGAGCGTAATGGGACGCGACGGAAATTTTTGGGCAAAGGCCGGCGGTGCGGACGCCGCCATCAACAAGACCGCGCAGACCAAGGCACTGCGCCGCACGCGACCCGGCAAGACGGGCCAGGAGATGCGCCAGCCGAGGTGCAGATTGAAGCGTCGAACGACGCGCAGCAAGCTATTTATTCGCATGGCGTGCACTTTCACTGTGCCGGAAAGTATTTGCCCAGCCAGCTATTGAGCACTGCGTGCACGATCGGATTATTTTCACCGAGCATGAAATGATCCACTTGCGCCATCAAATGCAACTCGGTGGGCTGGCCTGCATGCGCAAACAGGTCAATCGATTGCTCGGTCGGCGTCACCGTGTCTACCGCGGGATGCAGCAGCAGCAAGGGGCGCGGCGCGATGCGACCGGCCACGTCATTGGCCTTGAAGCCGTACATGCTCTCCACTACTTCAAAGGGAAACTCGTAGAACGATCCCGCCGACAGATTGTTGCGAATCCCTGGCTGGATCGGCACGATGTCAAAGCGCGGCACCATGATCGACTCACCCTGCGCGAGTTTGCGCCGCCCCTCGGCGAGCATGGCTGAAAACTTTTTCCATTGCTCGGGGGATTCATGCTGCTTGCGGAATTTTTTCTCGCCGTCCCCCCAACCGCCGCATGAAATGCAGGCCGCTACGCGCGCGTCCACCCCGGCCGTATACACCGCCACCGCCGCGCCGAAGCTGAAGCCCATCACCGCGATGCGCTCCGCGATCACGTCATCACGCGTGGCCAGATACGACACCGCGCTGCTTGCGTCCTCGACCTGGTCGAGACAGATCACCTTGCCGCGCGTGCCTTCACTCTCGCCGCAGCCGCGCATGTCGATGCGCAGGGTCACGTAGCCCAGGGCTTCAAACAGCTTGGCCGCCACTGCCGCCGTGCCGCCGTTCTTGTTGCTGCCAAAGCCGTGCAGCACCACAATGGCTGCACGTTTTTCGCCGGGTTTCATGCCATCGGGCAGGTGCAGGGTGCCGGCGAGCTTGAGGCCCGCCGAATTGAATGACACTGCTTGTTCCATGTATGCCTCCCCAAAGTCATTTTTCGTTCGCGCGTGTCTGCGCCCGGTGCAACTCGCGCTGCTGAGGCGTGCCTTGTGTTTCTCTCGCCTGCGGGCGCTGCCGCGGCCTTTGCTGATCAGCACCCTCACCCTTCGACTTCTGTTGCGCCTTCACTTGCTCGTTGCGCGCTTTGGTTTGCTCTCGACGCGCCTTGGCCTGCTCTTGACGTGCCTTGATCTGGTCTTGCCGTGCCTTGGTCTGTTCCTGCCGCGCCTTTTGCTGCTGCTCACGCGCTTTTTGTGCTTCCTGTTGGCGTTGCTGGCGTTGTTGTTGTGCTTTTTGGCGCTCGCCCGCCTGTTGCTGCCCCTGACCCTGCGCCTTGGCTTGCCGCTGGGCCTGCGCCTCGGCGCGCGTGCGCCCTGCCTGCACTGCCTTCACACGCGCGGCCCGCCGCGCTTCATGGGTCTGAACGATGCGCTCATGCCGTCCGGCGAGGCGCGCATCGTTGCGTGCCGGCCGGAAAAACGCCGGCACTTGATCGAGCACACGCGGCCGCTCACGCCCGTGTGCGGCGAAAAAGCCGGCGCGCCCCTGAGGCACATCGACGCGCCCATTCGCCCCTTCGATGTAGGACGCACCTGCATGCACCTTGTCGTAGGTACCCGCCGCACCTTCACTTGACCCTTCGGCGATCACGGTCGGCTCGTGGTCGGTACCGCGCACGCCGATCGTCACCGTCGGCGTGACGATCTTGTAATTGGCTTGATTGGCCTTGCCGATCCAGCCGGTGATCGAGCGGATGCTGCCCTTGAGCAAACCGAATACGCTGGTGTCGCTCGCATCTCCGTTCGCCTGGTATTTCGTGATCAACATCGCGGTGTTGGACCGCACGGCGAGCACGCCACCGTCAGTCAGCTCGGCATGCAGCTCGCCGTTGGCGTTGGTGAGAACCGAGTCACCCTCGTAAAGTTTTTCGCCCTTCTTCGGCGTGCGCTGTTTTTGATCGGCGCCCACCACCGTGACCGGGCCGGCCACGAGATCGATCTTGCCCGCTTCGTTGCGCGGCGCAGGTGCTGCTGGAGCGCCAGACGAAGTCGCTGCGGCTGCCGCCGCCGAAGAGGAGGACGCGGGCGGCGCAGGCGCTGTCTGCGCTATTGCCATGAGTGGCGTGCAAGCCGCACACAACACGCCAAGCTGAAGCCATCGTAAAAGTCTCACGTTGCTCTCCTCTTGCTGATGATGATTCTCACGCGCGCTATGGCACGATCAAGCGCGCTCAAGCACGGTAATCGCGGGGCGCGGCCCGCTCGCCTTGCCGGTGATCGGCGCGCGTGGCAACTTGTTCACACCCGGCTCGATGATGAAGTGATAGTCGAGCGAGTACCACGGCCCCACGATGGCAGGCGCACCGTCCGCGACCGGTGCCGCTTCGCTTTCATGCAGCACATAGGTGCCAATCAAGGCACTCGTCACGCCATACTGCACATCGGTCTCAAGGTACGGGTCATCGCCGGAATACACCTGCGAGAACTGCGTCTTGAAGCCCTCTTTCGAAATCAGGAAGTGCACATGCGCGGGCCGCATGTTGTGGCGGTGTTGCGCACGCACCAGATCCCCCACCGGCCCGTTGACAGGGATTGGATACCCGGCAGGTTTGACGCTGCAAAAGTGGATATAGCCGTCTGCGCCGGTGGTAAAGATGCCGCGCAAATTCATGTCCGGCTGCAGCGGATCCTGATTTTCGTAATAGCCCTCAGCCGAGGTATGCCACACATCGACTTCCGCGCCAGCGACCGGCTGGCCATCCAGATCCTTCACCCACGCCCTGACAATCAACGGCACACCCGGTGTAGACGGATGCGCAATCGATGCGCCATTGGCGAGCTTCGGCGCGCCGGTGCGCCAGAATGGCCCAAGCATGTTGGCCGAAGTTTCGCGCGTGCCTTGGGCACCGTTATTGATGAGGCATACCAGTTGCGAAATGCCGAGCGAGCCGGCCGCCAGCACGACTTCATTGTGCGAGGCCGTGGTGTGTTGACCGAGCGACGCGATCACGCCGCAGGCCTGCTGAAACTCGGGTTCGGTGAGCTTGGCTTCGCGTACAAACGCGTGCAGATGTCTGACGGCAATGCTCATGATGTCGCGAAAGCGCGGATTGTCAGCGCGCGCAATCTCGGCAAGCACGGCGGGGGTCACGTCTTGTTGGGTGTTGATGATCACGGCAATCCTTTTGCAATTCCGCAGGTCTGGTTGCGAGGCGCGCAGCATAGCATCGCGGTTGTGCTTGCCGCTCGCGCATTCACGAAGCGGGAGCACACGCCGCGCAGCAAGATGCGGCATCCGCACGGCACCGCAGCTGGCCGCAATCATGACGATCTGCCTTGTATCTGGTCTACACTCACGCACGCTACTCACTGCTCACTGCTCACCGATCACGAATCACCACTCCAACCCGCACGCACTTCACGCCGAACCTCCACATGACAATCCGAAAGCGAGACATGCACGCCCATCGAGCATCGCACCGCCCCACTCTGCTGTTGCGCCTATGCGCGGCTCTGGCCGTCTTTGCGATGGCGGCTACCGCAAGCGCGCAATACCCCGACAAACCGATCCGCTTCATCGTGCCGCAGGCACCTGGGGCGGCCACTGACACGGCGTCACGCATCCTCGTCGCCGAGCTCACCACACTTCTTGGCCAGCAGATCATTGTCGAGAACCGTCCCGGAGGCGGCTTCACCATCGGTCTGGACATCATCGCCAAAGCGGCGCCCGACGGCTACACCATCGGCATGGGCCCGGTCGGTGCCATGGTGATCAGCCCGAACATGATGGCCAAACTGCCTTACGACATCGAAAAAGACATCTTCCCGGTCACGCTGGTCACGCGCGGCCATCTGCTGCTCGCCGTATCTCCCAAGCTGCCGGTCAACAGCGTCGCCGAATTGATCGCACTCGCCAAGCAATCACCCGGCAAGCTTACCAACGCGTCGTCGGCCAACGGCTCACCTGGCCACGTCGCAGGCGAGCTGTTCAAAAACATGAGCGGCACGCAGATCGTGCACGTGCCCTACAAAGGCGGCGCGCTCGCCATTAACGATCTCATGGCAGGGCAAGTCGATGTCATGTTCGAGAGCCTCAACTCGATTGCGCCGCACGCACGCTCCGGCAAGATCAAGGCCCTCGCTGTCACCGGTGCACGCCGCTCACCGGGCTTTCCCGCCATCCCCACTGTGGCCGAAGCCGGCGTACCCGGCTATGACGCACCCACCTGGACCGGCGTGATCGCCCCAGCGGGATTGCCCAAACCCGTGCTCGACAAACTGAGCAACGCAATCAACCGCGCGATTCAGTCCCCGACGTTCAAAGAGCGCTTCGGCTCCATCGGCGATGAGCCCGCTGGCGGCACGCCGGAAGAATTCGCCGCGATGTTCAAGGTGGAGTTTGCGAAATGGCGCGAAGTCGTCAAGCGCTCGGGGGCGAAATTTGATTGAGCGGGCTCGCCGGCCGCCGGCGTTTTGCGGTTTGGCCGCTTGATTCGAGCCGGCGCTTCAATTTTCGCAACACGGTATCCGCGCCGACGTATTTGCCGGTGCGTCGCGCTTCGGCTCCGCTGGTCAGAGCACGCTCGACAAATTGCTCACGCGCACGGCGCGCAGCAGCCAGCGCTTCACGCTGCATAGTCCTGTTCATCTCACACTCTCTCTGCGCCATCCACCGCTGATTCCGTCGCGCACTATGCGAAGCGCCAGTCTACCCGACGCCGCACTTGAAACTTGCGACGCGTGAATATTCGAGGCACCAGGTGCCGGTCAGCGCGGCACATTCTGCCGCTGCCGGTACCAACGGAGGATGGTGATGGCATTGTCTGTAAAGCGATACTCGAAATTGTGGCCAGTGCGCGGCACGGCGTAAACCCGCCGTCCGGTGAATACGCTGGGGGTACCCATGCCGGGCTGCATCACAAGCAGCGCGAGGCTGCGTGCCACCCGCGCTTCGACCAGACCGGCAGTGACCGGGTCTTCATCCGTGATGCGGTTAATCGTTGCTTCGTAAGCAGCCCGTGCCGGACGTGCCCACTCAAGCCGCCTGTTTTTGTTTTCGGGCACGACCGCCTTCGATGATTTTTTTCACGCTGCGCATCACCTCGGCGTGCGGGACGGTACCGTGCAATTCGATATCGCGCTCAGCAGCGAGCGTCTCGCGAATATCTTCCTCAACGGCATCAAAGCCATCGCGCAGCACGAACTTGAGCATCGATTGAGGCGAGCGGCCAGCCATCGCCGCCAGTTGCTCCAATCGTTTCTGGTCTCCTCTTGCGAGGGCCAGTGCTTCACTCTGCGTGGTTGTGTTCATCGCACACTCCTCCTCTCAATTCGTTGCGGCGCTGCGCCGGCAATTTCCGCGCTGAAACCTTAGTCTACATGATGCCGCTTGGGTAAACAGACTTGAAAATGGTGGCGCGCATGTCGCGCCTGCGGTAAACAAGCGGCGGTGATGAGAGGCACAAACTACTCCGTGCTACCCCGCCAAGAATGGCTCTGGAAGCGGGTTACAGTCAACAAACGGCCTGACACCCTTGGTGGAAGCGGCTGTCAGGCAGTACCGCTGCGCGGAAGCGGCTCCAGCATGCTGGCCCGGTTGCCCTCGGTATCCATGAATGAAACATATTTTCCGATGCCCGGTATCTCCATCGGCTCACCAAGCACCGTGCCACCGGCACGTTGCACCAGCGCCATCGACTCGACAACATTCTCCACCGCGACGACCACCGAAGGGTGCTGCGCCGGCCAGTCAGGCTTGCGCGGAAAGAAGCCGCCATTGATGGCGCCCGGCCTTGCCGGAACACCCGCAGCTATCGCTGTGGTGGTGGCGAGCACATAGCCGCCCATCGCCTCACCGAGCGCCTGCGTCTGCCAGCCGAACGCCGGCGCATAAAACTTCGCCATGCGCGCGCTGTTGTGCGGCATCGAACAGACGGACGGTCACCGCTTGGTTGAAGCTGGGTGCAGGAGATTCGTCATGACCAGAGGTTCCTGTTTGGCCCTTCTCTGGCCGACAGTTTCGCCAGCGCAATGAGTCACACACAGGTCACCCCCTTGCCCCCGGCGCTTGGTTTTGGTGCCTCCCTCCGCAGTCTTTCGCTCGCGCGAGAGAAGCCGGCTCTTGGCGGGCCTGTTCCTTGGGGTGAGGTCGGATCGTGACAACTTCATCCGAAGCGGGGCTGCGCGTAGCGTTGGCGCTTGCCTGAGACCCGGTGGTGCATCAATTCAACGCTTTGGTTTGAGTACGATCAGTGACGTTAGTGGCCCCAAGAACGGGACCCAAAACCCCAAGGAGTTTCTCAATGCCGACTGACCAGCCTACAGAAACCCCACGCCGTCGCTTGCCCCTGCCCGTCGTGATGTTCGCGGCAATCAGTCTGCTGAACGAAATTTCTTCGCAGATGGTCGCACCGCTCATTCCGATCCTGATCGCCGGGGTTCTGGCGGCCGGGCCGATCGCCATCGGCGCGGTCGAAGGTGTCGCCGACGCCCTGGCGGCATTCCTCAAGTTGTGGTCGGGCCGCTACGCGGACGTGCGTCCGCAACGACGCAAGTCGATGGTCTTCATCGGCTACGCGCTGGCGCTCGCGTCACGCCCGCTCATCGGCCTGGCCGGCAACTGGGGCACCATCGCCGTGCTGCGCAGCGCCGATCGTCTCGGCAAGGGCTTGCGCGGCGCTCCGCGCGACGCCATCCTCGCTGACGCCACACCCGCTGACATGCAAGGCCGGGCCTACGGACTGAACCGTGGCATGGACTACGCCGGAGCGGTGCTCGGCACCTTGATCGCGGCGGCCCTGTTGCAGTGGTCGGGCATGGGCATCCCCCAGGTCATCATGCTGTCGATTGTGCCTGGGTTGGCGGTGCTCATCCTGCTTGCCTTGCTGCCGAATCCGACCACCGCAGCGCAGATCGCGAGCGCCAAAGGCGCCAGTCTCGCACCGCTAAAGTGGGCCGCGCTGTCGCCCGTGTTGCGCACCTACCTGACCGTGCTCGGTTTGTTCTGCTTCGCCAAGGCGTCGGAGGCTTTCATCATCCTGCGCGGGCACGAACTGGGCATGTCCACGGTGACGTTGCTGCTGCTGTGGGCGTGGCTCGCGGCGCTTCAAACGGTCACCGCACTGGCAGGCGCCTCGATCACCGACCGCCTGCCCAAGCGCACGCTCACGCTGTTGAACTGGGCCAGCCTGGCGGCCGGGTATGGCGCGCTCGCGTTCGCGTCCACGCCCATCGGATTGTGGATTGCAGTCTCGATCTACGGGCTTCTCAGTGGCATCAGCGAGGGCGTGGAGCGTGCGCTGATCAGTGAACTCGCCGACCCACTGCGCAAGGGCACCGCCTTCGGCTGGTACTACATGATCTCGGGCCTGGCCGCCATCCCGGCGGGCCTGCTGTTCGGGCTGGTTTGGAAGCTCGCTGGGCCTGCGGCGGCGTTTGGAAGCACCGCGTTGATCGCACTGGGCAGCGCTGCGTGGCTTAAGCTGTCGGTGCCCGCCGTCAGTGCGACTGGCGGGCGGGCCACGGAATGATTTGGGTTTGAACGCGTGCGCAGCGCTGCTAGAAGTTGACCCCGAACTTGACCTTGACCAAAGCGAAACGGTCATTCGCATCGTCAATCTGCCAGTGTCGGAAGTACGAGATGCCGGCGTAGTAGCGTTGGCTGATGTAGTAGTCTATCTAACGGGCGACTCTTGGGATGCTAATTCGGATGCTGGGCATGCACATCATCCATTTTGATGAACCAGCGTGCAGGACATAGATTGAAATGGCAGATGCCGTAAAACTGTTGGAGGTCAATGGTTTTCGTGGCATGCCACCCGTAATCGTTGGTGGGGGCGGCTCTCCATCCATACCTTCGATGCGAATTCAGATCGCCTTGCGCGCCCGCGCCGCGCGCAGCTTGCGCAGCGCGAGAATGTTGAGCGCTACGCCTTCCATGTTGGGGTTGACCGCGATGGCGCGCTCGAAATATTCGAGCGCCTTGTCGAAGTCTTCCATCTGCGCGTAGATCTGCCCGTAGCCCGACAGCGCGCCGAAGTGGCCGGGATTGCGCTTGATCACCTGGTCGCAGTCGGCCAGCGATTCCTTGAAACGCTTGGCGAAGAAATACGCGGTGGCGCGCTTGTTCCAGCCTTCGGCGAAATCGGGCTTGCGGCGGATCACTTCGGTGAAGGTGGCGATCGCAGCTTCGGCATCAGCCGCGTTCATCTGCGCGACGCCCTTCTTGAACAGCGCGTCGATCTGCGCATCGCCGCTGCGGCTCCAGGTAGCCCAGAGCGCGGCTTCGGCGGCGCTGCGATTGTCGTGATCCTCGTCGAACAGGATTTTGGCGAGCGCGTTGCTGTCGCGAAAGCGCGCGATGTCGTGAAGGCGCTGGACGCCGGCCAGGCGCGCTTCGGCATCCTTGCCCGACAACTGCTTGAGTGCCTGCCCGCGCGTCAGATCGGCCGCGTCGGCCGAACCACAGCCCAAGGCGCCACCCAGCGCGAACACTGCTGCCAGCAACACGGGGGTAAAACGATTCACGAGCTTCATTTCACTGCCTCCCTCAGCCACAATATCAGCGGCAGCGACAGTTTGAATCCGTCGGCGATGCGCTGTTTGAGCTTGGCGCCGTCCAACCCCTTGACCTGCGTTTCAGTCCACACGATAAAACTTTTTTGCTTGATGTATTCAATGTGCGGCGCGTCTTTTTCATAACCTTTGGGCGGACGCGCGAGCTTGCCTTCGTCGGCAAAGGCTTTGTAATGCGCCCACAGGGTTTTGTGTTTGAGCAGCCTAGAGAATTTGGCCGGCTCACCGGCGATGTGCGCGCGGATTTTCGCCAGCATGTCGGCCGGCGGCAAATAGCAGCCACCTGCGACCAGCAACTTGCCGTGGTGATCGATGTGCAGGTAGTAGTGCGAACCCGGATCTTTTTTGCCA
Organism: Burkholderiales bacterium; assembly: GCA_031387185.1. Classification (GTDB taxonomy): domain Bacteria; phylum Pseudomonadota; class Gammaproteobacteria; order Burkholderiales; family JAEUOS01; genus CANJDH01. Next base: position 8,777 of record JANNCZ010000097.1, on the reverse strand, counting down.
CCGGGCGCAATTACCGCCGAGAAATGGGTCTTGTACGGGCTTTTGTCTTTGGTGAAACGGATGTCGCGATTAATGCGGAACAGCGCTTTCTTCGCCTCCTGCCCCTTGACCGGTTTGTCGAACTTGGCAGTCCCGGCAATCACATCTGCCACCAGCGCAATGAACTCGGCGCGCAAAATGTCGTAGCTCGGCTTGTTCATCACGAACCAGGCGCGGTTGTTGTTCTCCGACAGGCCCTGCAAATAGTTGACCAGTTCGCGCGTATTCATGTGATCCTCACTCCGAAGCGCTCAAAGTATCACAAGGCGCTGTGCGGGGGAACTGCCCTGTAGCATGGCGGTCACACTTGTCCCATCCACCAGCTCTTCTGCCAGGAACTGATCGCCATGCCTTCGCTGCTTGACCATCCCCGCGTGAGTTTCGCCCTGCTCGCCGTCGTCTGCGCGTCCTTCATCGGCTACGCTCTCTACTTGCAGCATGTCGAGTACCAGGACCCCTGCCCGCTCTGTCTGGTGCAGCGCGGTTTCTATTTGATCGTGATGATGGTGAGCATCGCCGCCGCCGCACATGGGCGCGCGTTCAATGTGTATGGCGGAGTAGTGGCGCTGGCCGCCCTGGGCGGCGCCGGCAGCGCCGCGCGGCAAGTGTGGCTCCAACACTTGCCCAAGGATCAGTTGCCGCAATGCGGACCGGATCTGTACTACATGCTCGACAACTTTCCGCTCACCAAAATGTTTGGCATGCTGTTTCAGGGATCGGGCCAGTGCGCAGAGGTAACGTGGCGCTTTCTCGGGTTGTCGATTGCCGAGTGGTCGCTGGCGTGGTTTTGCGCCATTCTCGCAATCGCCGCCTTGTTTGCGCTGCGCGGCCACCGCTCGCAGTAGCTCTTGCAAGTGCTGCGTCAGCGCCACGCAAGCCAGCCGGCTCCCCTGCAAAGCGGAAAACTTTGTACCATACGCAGATGGCAGATTCGCTGCATGGCATCACGTTGGAGAAAATGCTGGTTGCTCTGGTCGAGCACCTCGGCTGGGAGACCATGGCAAGCACGATTGCCGTGCGCTGCTTCACGCATGATCCGAGCATCGTATCGAGCCTGCGCTTTTTGCGCCGCACGCCCTGGGCAAGAGCCAAGGTTGAAGCACTTTACCGGCGGTCATCGCGGGCCGCATAATGCGTGACCAGCGCATAGTGCTGGCGAGATCGCCGTAGAAGCGATTGTGGAGGGTGGCCGATGATTTGGCCAGTAACTGTGGGATTGCGTTTTTGGGCTACACAACGGCTGGGGAGCTTGGGTAGATGCCGCTTACTCTGAAGATCTACATCCACGTCGCAGGCGGGACGACGTTTGCCGGCGAGCGCGTGCTCGACGGCGAATGCGTCACGATCGGGCGCAGCAAGGATTGCACGCTGAGCCTGGACGATCCGGAGAAATACCTGTCACGCGTTCAGGCCGAACTTCTCATGAGCGACGGCGGCTACCTGCTCAAGGCGACCTCCAAGCACTCGCCAGTGCTGCTCAATGGCGAAGCCCTCGGCATCGACACCGAGGTCATGGTGCGCGCCGGCGATACCGTCACGATGGATATTTACGACCTCGAGATCGTGAGCACCGGCGCACCCGAGGGCGATCCCGATGCGACCACCATCGTGCCTGAGGCAGACCCCGAGGCGACGATGATATTCGGCGGGCTGTCACGCTCACCGAAGGCGTTTCAGGCTGGGTTTGCGGTGCGTTCGGGCCCACCCGCTGCGGCACCCATCACCAGCCTGCAGGCGGGGAAGCTGCTCGCGGGCCGCTACCGCGTCGATGCGACCCTCGTGGCCAGTGGCATGGGCACGATATATCGGGCGCACGATCAATTGCATTCCATCGACATTGCGCTCCGGGTGATGCCGCAGGAGTTGCTCGCGTCCGAGCAAAGCAGGCAGCGTTTCATGCAGGAAGCGAAGATTGCGATCAAGCTCACGCACCCGAACATTGTGAGCACCTACGACGTGCAAGCAGACGCAAACCAGGTCTTCGTGACCATGGAACTGCTCTCTGGGCAGACGCTGCGGGCGGCGATGTCAGAGCGCAGCCGCGCCGGAAGCAAGTGGACCGAGACAGAAGTGCTGGCGCTGATCCGGCCCCTGTGCGAGGCCCTCGTCTACGCACACCAGTCCACCGTACACCGCGACATCCGCCCGGAAAACGTGTGGCTGGGTGATGGCGGGTCGGTCAAGCTGATGGATTTTGGTCTGGTGCCGGGATTGCCGGAGGGTGAGATCACGCAGGCGGGGCCGGTCACTGGCGTCGCAGGCTACTACATGGCACCCGAGCAACTCGCGCGCTCTGGCAGCGTGGACCACCGCGCCGATCAGTACGGACTCGGGGTGATGATCTACGAAATGCTGGCTGGACGCGTACCCGCAGGGCGCAGCGAGCCGCTGGGCACGCTGCGCGCCGACGTTAGCGCCAGGCTGTCGGCGGCAGTCGACAAGGCGCTCTCGGCCAACCCGGCGAGTCGATTTGGCAGCGACGCACAATTCCTCGCCGCACTGGGTGCACCCAAACCATCCACAGCACCTGCCGCCGGCGCTTCACGTGCCGCCGCCGCGCCGGCACGTCCCGGTGCCGCTGCCAGCCCGGCCACTCCCGCCACCACGAGCTCCCGCAGCCTGAAACAGCTCGGCATCGGCATCGCCGCCATTGCCGCTGCGGTGGCGGTGTTCCTGCAATGGCCGCTGCTGACGGGGCTTCTTCCCGATGGTGCCGAGCAGAAGCAGATCGAGCAGAACATTGCGCGACTCGATGGCGAGGCCAAGGCCCTGCTCAAAATGGTTGACAGCGATCAGCGCGAGCTCAAGGAGGCGGTGGCCGGGGCCAATCGCGATGTTGAACGAATCGCCGGGCAACTGCGCGCGGCACGCACGAATCTGGAGCGCGCCAGTCTGGACGTCGCATTGCGCGAGGCGCGCAATGCGGCCAAGCTGCTCACCACATTGGAAAATAAATTCCGCGATCAGGCGGCGGGACCGAAAGGCCTGCCCAAAGCGGAAGGAAATCTAAGCGCAGCGGTAGCGGCAGCCAAAGGGGCTGACAAAGCTGGCTCGGTGCGGCTGTTCGAAGAAACCGTGGCATCGCTCAGCCAGATGCGCGCAAGCATCACCGACGACCGCAAGGCGGCGCAGGCCTCACAACAGCGTTACCAAGAAGAAATGCGCATCGTCGAGGCGCGCGCCATCAAAGAGGAGGAAGCCCGTTTGCGGGCTGAGGCTGAGGCAAGAGCAAAGGCCCTGGCGGAAAGCGAGGCGCGTGCCAGGGCAGCATTTGCCGCGCGCGCCAGAGCTGAGAGCGACGCGCGGGCCAGAGCGGCAGCAGAGGCGGCTGCCAAGACGGAGAGTGACGCGCGGGAAAAAGCAGAGGCCGATACGCGGATCAAGAAGTAATTCGTCCCGTGCAGGAGGGGCAATCCGTCTCTTGCACCTCTTGCACCTCTTGCAATGGGTCTCCCGCACAAGGATCAGTGCGCAACAACGTCGAACGCTGATCGTCTGCTTCAGCGCCGCTCGATCAATGCAATGGCTTCAGCGGCAATACCCTCACCGCGCCCGGTGAAACCGAGCCTCTCGGTAGTCTTGGCCTTGACGTTGACGTTGGCCGCTTCGATGCAGCAGGCTGCGGCGATGTTGGCCGCCATTGCCGTGACATGCGGCGCCATTTTCGGCGCCTGGGCGATGATGGTGCAGTCGATGTTGACGACGGTGAAGCCGGCATTGCGTACGCGCGCAGCCGCTTCGCGCAGCAGCGCCTGACTATCCGCACCCTTGAAGGCGGCATCAGTATCGGGAAAGTGCCGGCCGATATCGCCGAGCCCCGCCGCACCGAGAATAGCGTCGGTGATGGCGTGCAGCAGCACGTCAGCATCGGAGTGGCCATCCAAGCCTTTGTCAAAAGGGATCGTCACGCCGCCGATGATTAGTGGCCACCCTATCACGAGTGCGTGTACGTCGAAGCCCTGGCCGATGCGAAGCGGAGTCATGATTGAACCTAAAGAGGTGAAACCAAAATCAAGCTGCCACTTTACCTTGCGCTGTGCGTCAGTACCTCGCGCTGTGCGTCATTGACTTGCGCCGCGCGTCAGCTTGCCGTATACACTTCCCTTTTCAATAGCAGCACAGACCTTCCCCGCCTGCTGCCCCAATCACAACTGGAAAGCCGCCATGCACTCCCTCTCACCGGCAAACCGCCGGCGCCTATTGGCTACCACTGCCGCACTCGCGTTCGGCGCAGGATGGTGTTGCAACGCCGCCGCGCAAGCATCCGCCAACGAAATTCGCATCGTTGCGCCCTTTCCGCCCGGCGGTCCGGTCGATGTGCTCTCACGCATCGTCGCCAATGGCTTGCGCGAAAAATTGAACGCCAACGTGATTGTCGAGAACCTGCCCGGCGCTGCCGGCAACATCGGCATCGACAAGGTCAAGCGCGCTGCGCCCGATGGCCGCACCCTGCTGGTGATCCCGGCCGGCAACCTCACGATCAATCCGACCCTGATGAAGGATTTCCCCTTCAACGTAGACCAGGACCTGGTGCCGGTCACGATGCTGGCCAAGGCCCCCAATGTGCTGGTGGTGCATCCCGGCCTCGCTGCGCAAAACGCGCGTGAGCTGGTGGCGCTTGCCAAGGCAAAACCGGCAACACTTTCGTTCGCCTCGCCCGGCATCGGCAGCGGCCTGCACCTCGCAGGCGAGTTGTTCAAACTGCAAACCGGCACTGACCTTTTGCATGTGCCCTACAAAGGCACCGGCCCGGCGCTGACTGATGTGCTCGGCGGTACCGTCCCGGTGATGTTCAGCAATCTGCCTGCCACGCTCGCGCATATTCGCAGCGGCAAGTTGCGCGCCCTCGGCATCACCGACGGCGTACGCGCAGTCGCAGCCCCCGACATCCCGACCCTGGCCGAGCAAGGCATCAGCGGCGTCGAAGTCACCTCGTGGTACGGCCTGCTCGCACCGCGCAACACACCCGCACCAATAGCCGCGCAGCTGGCAAAAGACAGTGCCGAGATCCTCAATCGCCCCACCACCATGGAACAGCTCAAGGGCCAGGGCCTCGCGGTGTGGGTCATGCAGCCGGAACAATTCCGCACTCACATTCGCAACGAGACCGCGAACTGGGCGCGCATCATCAAGGCGCGCAATATCGTCGCCGAATAAGCCGGGGTCAAGGCCGCGCCAGGACAATTTTGTCGAATGCCATGCCGTCAGGAATGGCTCTGGCAGCGGTTCTTGCGGCACCGTCAAGACAGAAGCCTTGGTGGGAGCGGCTCTTCGGCTACCTGCCCGGTGACGCCGTGGTCAGGTGCTGGTGCGCTACTGCGCCGCCCGCTGCAAAGCCTCCAGAATTTTCACTGGCGTGATCGGCAGCTCGGTAATGCGCACGCCGATCGCGTCATGCACCGCGTTGGCCACCGCACTCGCGATTGGCAGGATCGTCGCCTCCCCCGCGCCTTTCGAGCCAAACGGCCCGGGGCCGTGGCCCTGCTCCTGCGTGATGGTGATGAATTCACGCGGCAGGTCTTCGGCCAGCGGCACGCGATAAGTCAGAGGATCGCCGTTGAGCAAACGCCCCGCGTCGTCGTAGAGCATGCGCTCGAACAGGGTCTGGCCCAGGCCCATGAGCGCAGCACCGTCTTCCTGGCCCTTGCACACCAACGGATTGAGCGAGCGGCCGGTATCGCCGCTGGCCACCAGTTTCAGGATGTCGAGCTTGCCGGTCTCGGTATCGACTTCGACCTCGACCGCGCCCCAGCCGATCTCCCAGAACACGCATTGCGCTTCGAGCGGCGCGTGATGGTCCAGCGGCGGCTTGAAGTAACCATCGGCGGAAAATTCATAGCCGGTGCCACCAAAGTGACGCATTACTAGCGGCATCAGCGGCTGGCGTTGCACGCCGCGCACAATCACCGCATCTTCGAGCGTCAATTCGCCCACCGGTGCGTTCATCTCAACCGCTGCGAACGCCAGAATCTGGCGCTTGAGCGCTTCGGCGGCGCGCATCACCGCGCGCCCCATCACGGCAACCCCAGAGCTGGCATTGGTGCCCTGATCAAAGGGCGTGAAGTCAGTATTTATTTTTGCGAAAGACACACGCTCGGTGCGTGTGCCCAGCACTTCAGCCACCACTTGCGCCAGCGTCGTGTGCGCGCCCTGCCCGATCTCCACCGTGCCGCAGTGCAGGAACACGTCGCCATTAGTGGTCATCTTGACGCGGGCCTGGGCCGGCTTGTTGACGCCGCCGCCGTCCTTGAAGCCGATGGCGATGCCGGTGCCGCGCTTCTTCGGCCCATCCCCGCCACGCTGACGGCCGTGATAGCCAATCGCCTCGCACACGATGTCGAGGCCGGCCAGCATGTCGCTGTCAACACCGCTCTCGCCCGGCATGAAGGGCTCGCCCAATTTCAGCAAGTTGTGCCGGCGCATCTGGTAGGGATCAATCCCGAGACGCCGCGCGATCATGTCGAGCTGCGACTCCGATGCCCAGCTCGCCTGGGTGCCGCCAAAGCCGCGAAACGGCCCCGCCGGCGCAGTATTGGTCATGACGCAGGCACAGCGCGAGTTGATGTGGCTCCAGCGGTAAGGCCCCGGCACGCGATAACCGGCCTTCTGATTCTCTCTCTGCCGGTCATGGCCTCGCTCCAGTTCTTTGCCGGCTATCCGCTGCGCTTGCTGACAGCCGCGGGATCGCATGCGCTGCTGCGGGCCTGTGCCGTCGCCTGCGAACGCACTGGCACGATGCTTTCCACGCCGGACGGCCTCGTCGGCGTGGACGCCCCGTGCAGCGGCATCCGCATGTGGTGGACGGCCTGCGTGCTCGCTCTGATTCTCATGGCGCAGATGCGAATTCCTAACCGCGGCGTCATCGCCGGACTGCTCGCTGCCACGGCGCTCGTCATCGCGGGCAACGTGCTCCGCGCAACGATTCTCTTCTTCCCCGAAAGCGGCGCGGTCCACTGGCCGGAGTGGACCCACGAAGGCACGGGTGCGGTGATCTTTGCGCTCTGCACATGGGCGCTGATTGCGATTCTCGAGCGGTTCCGCGGGAAAAAACGTGGCCGCCTGCTGCAAACAGCGCCACTCCTCGTGTGTGCCGCACTGGCTGTCATGTCAGGGTATTCCTTGCAAACCCGCACGGCCGCAGGCGCCCTGCCTTCGCTGCCGGCGAGCTTTGAAGGACGCCCGCTGCTACCCGTTCCGCCAGGCGCGAAGGACGCCGCGTTCGCCAAAGATTTTCCTGGCAGGCTGAGCATCTTCCAACAGCGCGAACGCCAGGTGCTCTGGCGCGAAGTGCTGCAGCCCACGCGGGCGCTGCATTCCAGCCTCGATTGCCTGCGCGCCGCCGGCTGGTCGGTGAAGGAGAAACCGGTGTTCACTGATGCCGACGGCGTGCTGTGGGGTGCCGCGGAAGCGATCGGTCCCGCCGGCACGCGGCGTGTCCGCGAGCGCATCGCGGATGCCGCGGGGCGCACATGGACGGATGTTTCCTCATGGTGGTGGGCCGCGACGTTGGGCGACACCCGGGGGCCGTGGACGGCCATCACCGTCATCGAGCCGTGAACTTCGCGCTTCAATTCATCGCGGAGTCAGGGCATGAGGCGGTTATCATGTCCCGCCGCATTCTCCTCATCGAAGACGAGCCCGCCATTGCCGAGAACGTGCTCTTCGCGCTGCGTACGGAGCACTTCGAAGCCGAGTGGGCACCGACCGGCGGCGAGGGCCTGACCAAAGCGGGCGCGCAGACTTTCGATCTCGTCATTCTCGACATCGGCCTGCCGGACATGAGCGGTTACGATGTCTGCCGCCAGCTCCTCGCTGCTGCCCAGGGCCTGCCGGTCCTTTTCCTCACGGCCCGCGATGGTGAACTGGACCGCGTGCTCGGCCTCGAACTCGGCGCGGATGATTATGTGACGAAGCCATTCAGCCCGCGCGAACTAACAGCGAGGGTGCGGGCCATTCTGAGAAGGTCCGGCCGCACGGCCGCGTCCGCGCCTCCCGCGGTTTCCGCGTCAACTGCGCTGCTTGTGCATGATGCGGAACGTGCGCTCGTGCTGTGCCGCGGTCACGCCCTCGAACTCGCGCGGACGGAGTACCGCCTGCTCACCGCGCTGATGGCTCATCCGGGCCGCGTCTTCTCGCGCGATCAACTTATGGAACTCGCATGGGAAGACCCTGTGGCCGCGTCCGACCGCACGGTGGATGCGCACATCAAGCTCCTTCGCGCCAAACTCCGCGTCGCCGCCCCGGATGCGGACCCCATCGAAACCCGCCGCGGACTCGGCTACGCCCTGCGCGAATCATGATGCCGCGCCGTCCGCTCTGGCCTCCGCGCATGACGCACCTCGCGTTGCTCGCCATCGTGGCTATCATCGCGACAGGCTTCGGCTTTCTCCTGGACCAGCTTATGCGGGACGTCCGGCAGACAAATGATCAGGCCACGGAGGAGACGCTCATCGATACCGCCAACAGTCTCGCCGCGGTCATTGAGCCGCAGTGGGAAAGCGGCGGCCCTTCCGCAGCCGTGGACACGCTGCGCGCAGCATGGACCCGGCTCCCGCAGCGGGAGGTGGACGCCCGGGTGTTTGATCTCCACAAGACGCGCATCGGCCTGAACGTCTGCCTCACCGACGCCGACGGGCGGGTGCTTTATGATTCCAGCGGTGTCGAACCGGGCACAGATCATTCCGCCCTCAATGACGTGAAGCGCACCCTCGACGGCAAGTACGGAGCGCGCGCCACCC
>JANNCZ010000091.1:0-6290 GCA_031387185.1 Burkholderiales bacterium | reverse complement strand
GCACCTCGCCCGCAATCTCTACCGCCGCGACATGCTGATCGAGCGGCCGCTGTTGCAGGCGCTCACGCAAACCAAATCACCCGTGCTGCTGATTGACGAACTCGACCGCGCCGATGAACCGTTCGAAGCCTACCTGCTCGAAGTGCTGGCCGAATACCAGATCAGCGTACCCGAGCTAGGCACCCTCAAAGCCGAACATCCGCCCATCGTCATCATCACCTCCAACCGCACCCGCGAAATCCGCGACGCGTTAAAGCGCCGCTGCCTGTATCACTGGGTCGAGTTCCCCGACGCCCAGCGCGAACTCGACATCGTGCGGCGCCGCGCGCCCGGTGCAGCCGAAGCGCTGTCGCGTCAGGCGGTGGAATTCGTGCAACGCATGCGTGGTGTCGATCTTTACAAGCTGCCCGGCGTGGCCGAGACCATCGACTGGGTCAACGCCCTCACGGCCCTCAATGTGCTTTCGCTTGAACCGAACGCGGTCAAGGACACGCTCGGCGTGCTGCTCAAGTATCGCGAGGATGTGGATCGCGTGATGACGGGCGATGCGGCGCGGATTCTTGATGAGTTGCGTGCGGCTGCGATCTTGCGATAGATGCTTATGTCCGAGATTGAGCAGATCCTTGGTAACTGGAAAGACTCTTTGTGCCCAGAAATCAGCGTTGGAGGTATGGTCGCTAGAAATCCTATCGCACACAAATGGAAGGCAAGCTACCGAAGCTTGGTTCTACGTGAAACGGTGTTCTGGAGAACACATGACCTTCTCACCCAAGCTCATTTTCTATTCAAGGCCAAACATATTCTTGGAAGCCGCATTCTGATTCGTAGTGCGCTCGAATCGGTCGCAACGCTCATCCATTTGAATCAACTCACAGCCCGAGTGCTGGACGGCTCTCTGAATTTCCATGACTTCGATGAAAAGACGCGCAGACTCCTGTTGGGCTCGCGAGATGGCTCAACGAAGCACTCTTCAATCAACATTGTGACCGTGCTTGAGCACTGCGAAAAGAAATACAAAGGGCTGACAAACATCTACGCAACCCTCTCTGAGTGCGCACATCCAAACTACGAAGGCGTCTGCTTCGGTTACTCCAGTGTTGATCACGAACGCCGGGAAACTCATTTCTCCAACAAATGGGAAGCCATGTGGGCAGATAAGCATGAGTCGTTAGTCAAGCTGGTTTGCGTAGTCTTCGAATCGGAATACAACGATGTATGGGAACTTCAGATCGAAGCACTCGAAGCATGGCTCGTCAAGCACGATGCAACGCTCGAAGCAACCAAGGGTGGGAGCGTCTAGCCGTGGAGCCAGATCGCGCTCTTCTAGCCGAGCAACTGCTTGCGTCACTGCATGATGATCCAGAATCTGAAGTGGATGCCGTATGGGATGTTGAGATCAAGCGCAGACTTGAGAAAATTAAAAACAGAACGACGGCATTGATCCCTGCTCACGAAGTCCATGCTCAAGCCCGCCGCCTAATCCGGCAAAAGCGCCGGTGAGAGCGGTTCCGTAGCAAACTATCGCGCCGTACAATGCCCGCATGAGCACGCGCGTCTACGTCGAAACCTCGGTCATCAGCTATCTCGCTGCTAGACCAAGCCGCGATCCAACCAAGGCCGCCCGCCAACTGCAGGCGCAGGCGCTTTGGCGCGCCAATGATCGCTTTAATCTCGTTATTTCACCCGCCGTGATTGACGAAGCATCACGCGGAGACCCCACCCAAGCGAAGGCGCGGCAACTGATACTGGCCGGCTTGCCGGTGCTGTCGGTAAGCGACGAGGCGGCTTATCTGGCGCAGTTGCTGCTCCAGCGCAAAGCCCTGCCCGCAAATGCCCTCGCTGATGCAGTGCATATGGCAATTGCCACAACGCATAAAATCAAGATCGTGGCGAGTTTCAATTTTCGGCACTTGGCGAGCGTATTTGCCAAAGCGAGGATCGAGCAGACCTTGCGCCAACTGGGTTATGAGCCACCATTGATCGCCACACCCGAGGAAATACTGGGAGTTCAGAATGAACAAACGTCTCACCGCTGACGATACCTTGCTTGAGCTTTGGGCGATCAAGGACGAGACCGCCGCCAGGTTTGGCAGCGCAGCCGATTATTTGACTCACTTGGGGCTAAACAGCAAAGCGCGTGCCGGGCAACGCACCGCGACACCAAGCTTGCGAGACAGCTTGCCTCGCTCAAAGCAAACACCTTCCGGAAAATTGCGGCGCGCCCGCGTCGCATAGGCTGATCCAGATCGTCATTCCGATTTGCGCCAACGACTTCACAAACTGAAATGAGCATCTATGCAACTCTCTGGGAACTGAAGTTCCCGCTGTATGGGCAATCGCACACCGATTGCGAATGGGAGACGGTGCTGGCCCAGGGTGTTCCAGACCACATCGGCGAAGACGGCGATGCCGGTCACCTTGCCTTTCTGCCGCCACGGGCATCATCCATCGAGAGCGGTCTGCGCGCGGTTGTTTTCGTTCGTGCATTGCAGCCAAAGGGCACGCAGCGGTCGGCCCAAGAGTATCCCAACCCTTTGCTGGTGCTCACTGGCAAGGAGTACAGTTCAGCGTCATTCGGCAGCCTGCATGAACGGCTGACTAACGCGCTTCTTGGACAAAGGCCGAAGGTAATCGCCGAAATCCAGGAACCCACGGGCGCGATTCAGGTGCTGTACGAGGACGGCAGCTCACAGGTGGTGCGGAGCCACGGCCAAGCCTGACTCTGCGTCAAGCAACATCGCCCCGTCCGCCACACACCCTCACCCTCGAACCTATGTTGGCAAACCCCTGTCAGGCTCTCCCACCAACGCTTTCAGGCCTGCACCTGCCAGAAAGCGCTATCCATGCGCCTCCTGGCCCGTTGGTGTGTATGAAAATCAAATGTGGGGTGTGCGGGTCATCTATTTCACGCGCCTCAAGGCGAGTGAATTGATTTTGTTGACGATCTACGCGAAAGCCAAGTTTGACAATATCCCGCCGGACGTGGCCCGCAAAATGAGGGAAGCCTATGAAAACCCGTAAACCGCTGTCAGAGAAGGAACTTCTCAAACTCGAGGAGGCGCGTGACCCTTGGGCCGAGGCCATCGCGGGTATCAAGGAGTACAAACGCGGCCGCGTGGGGCGTGTTAGCAAGGTGGCGGTTTCGCCGGTGGTTGAGGCGCGCCTCAAATCCGGTCTTTCGCAATCCAAGTTTGCCAGCTTGCTCGGTGTGTCCCTGCGTACATTGCAGGATTGGGAACAGGGCCGCCGCGAACCCTCCGGCGCCGCCAAGTCGCTCATTTGTATCGCCGAGGCGCGTCCGGAGGTACTCAAGCAGGTGTTCGCTTGAGAAAAGCGCGCCACTGGCGTGTACCGCTTAAGGCCGGATTGAACTGCCGGCTGGTCCGGGTGCCGGCTCCCGGAGCCTTTGTGTGACAGCGCTGAAATCGGTGATTGGCGCTGCTCCCGCCGGCAAATTGGGCGACAACATCGTGCACTTCGCACGCGTGTTACGCGCTGCCGGTTTACCGGTCGGGCCGGACCGCATCATCGCCGCGCAGCAAGCCCTGCAACACTCTGGCGTTGACCAACGCCTGCGCGTCCACGCCGCCCTCTCCGCCGTGCTGATCGACCGCCACGAGCACCAGCCGGTGTTCGATGCAGCATTCAACGCGTTCTGGAAAGACCCGAAACTGTTCGAACGCCTGATGTATCTGACCCTGCCCAAGGTGCAGCAGCGCGGAGCCAAGGAGAACGAGAAGCGCCAGAACCGCGTGCAGGACGCGCTGGCCGGCTCAGCGGCACGGCAGGCTACGCCGCCGCCGGCGCAGGGCAAGGATGATGAAGCCGAGTTTGAGGCGGTGCTGACTTTTTCGGACAGCGAGCGTCTGCAAGCGGCTGACTTCGACACCATGACAGCGGACGAGTACGCGTTGGCCAAGAAAATCGCCGAGACGCTGCCGTTGCCGATTCCGCCGGTGATCACGCGCCGCTATGCCGCCTCTGCGCGCGGCACACTGGATCTCGCGGCCATCGCACGCCACAGCGCGCGTGATCCGTTCTCAACGACGCTGCATTACAAACGCCGCACCCTGCGTCACGCGCCGCTGGTGGTGCTGTGCGATATCTCCGGCTCAATGCAGCGTTACTCGCGCGTGTTCCTGCATTGGGTGCATGCGCTGACGCGCAAGCATGGCCGTGTCGCCACCTTCACGCTCGGCACGCGCCTCACTTCCATCACGCGCTGCCTGCGCCATCGCGATGGCGATGAAGCGCTGGCCGCGGCCGGCGCAGTGGCAAGCGACTGGCACGGCGGCACGCGGCTCTCGACCTGTCTCGCCGAATTCAACCGCACCTACGCGCGCCGCGTGCTCACCGGCAATGCCTCGGTGCTGCTGTTTTCCGATGGCCTGGAGCGCGATGACGCGAGTGATCTTGCCCGTGAGGCGCTCGCCTTGCGGCGCATGGCGCGGCGCATCGTCTGGCTCAATCCGCTGCTGCGCTTCGATGGCTTTGAGCCGAAGGCAGCGGGGATTCGCGCGATCCTGCCGCATGTCGATGCGTTTTTGCCCGCGCACAATCTCAATTCGCTGCGCGATCTGGCGCAGGCCTTGGCAGGCGCGCAAGCGGACAAACGCCGACGTGCCGGTTTGCAGCGATCTGTTCCGGGTTTGTAGCCGGCCGGTTAGCGCAATTCACCTTCGGCGCGCAGGGTATCGGCGATCAACGCCGGCGACAAGTAGTAGCCACTCTTGACCAGTGCGTCGAGATCGGCACCCAGCAGACGTATCAGGCCATGGCGTTTGGCAAGGCGCAACAAACCGGCCACGCCGAGCACGCGCAATCCGGCGTGCTGCGCCGCCTGGCGCGCGGCCTTGTCATCGAGCAAGGCGACCGCCTGCCGATCGAGGCTTAAGCGAATCACGGCAACCTCCCCCGCGCCCAGGCCCGCCACCGTTGGCGGGGTGTTGCCACCGGGCACATCGGCACGCGTCAACCACTCTTGCGCCACCGCATCAGCCACCGCTTTGGCGTCGGCACGGTCGGGCCGCGCAAGGCACTCGGCATACACCGGATGCGGCAACAAGGCCTCGGCAAACAACGCGCGCGGCAGATGGAGTTTGTTGATACGCGCCAGCGCGAGCGCCGGACCGGCGTCGATGACCAGCGCTGCCGCGACACGCTCAGCCGAGCGCGGCGAGCTCGGCATCGACATCCTTGGACGAATAGCGCGCCACCGCGATGCCACGCGCGCCAAGCAAGTCAATCATCTCGCTGGTGCTGACGCCGGCAATCTTGGCGGCCTGACCGAGCGCGACGGTCTCGCCGTCAAACATTTTGATGGCCAGCGCGACGCGCACCCCTTCAGCAATCAGCGTGTCGTCGAAGGGCACCGCCACAAACACCGGTTGCCCGTGACGCGTCACCACCGAGAGTGTGCCGGCCTCGGCCCCGCGCACGAGATCGCCGGTGCGCTCGCGCAAATCGCGGATCGTGAACGCTTCCATGGTCTTGCTCCAAAAAATTGTGCCATCAAACGATAGCACAATTTTATCCTGGCAAATCAGTCATTCCGGCCCGGTTACCGCTTGCCGGGCCATGCAAGAGTGAGGGAAGCATTCAGGTGACTGGCACCGGGGCTGCCACAGCGGCCACCACAATACCGGCGCTAAACCCGCAGCTCGGGCAGCTTGTCGCTCTTGACCACAAAATTAAGCGCCAAACCATTGTTGCAATAGCGCTTGCCGGTAGGTTTCGGGCCGTCGTCAAACACGTGGCCCTGATGGCCGGAACAACGTGCGCAGTGGTATTCGGTGCGCGGCAGGATCATTTTGAAATCGGTCTTGGTGCCAAGCGCATTGGGCAGTGCGCTGTGAAAGCTCGGCCAGCCGGTGCCGCTCTCGTACTTGGCGGCGCTGTCAAACAGCGGCAGGTTGCAGGCGGCGCAAACGAAGGTGCCAGCGCGCTTTTCGTTGTTGAATGGGCTTGCGCCGGGTGGTTCGGTGCCTTCTTCAAACAGTATTTTGTAGTTGGCGGCGGGCAACAGCTTCTTCCATTCAGCCGGCGTTTTGACCAGCTTGGCGACGGCGGCGGCCTGCGCCATCACGCCACTGCTGAACAAAGCGGTAAGAGCGGAGAGGCGGACAAGAAATGTGCGGCGTGACATGGTGTGCTCCTTGGATCAGTGATGCCGTGCAGGTGGAGGTGAAAGTGGCGGCGGCGGTTGGGGCTTGCTGCTATCTACGGACTGGGCGCGCTGGCGGATGCTGCATTGCGTAATTCTACGTAGTAAACCCCATGCTGCGCTTGTC
>JANNCZ010000080.1:0-1580 GCA_031387185.1 Burkholderiales bacterium | reverse complement strand
TTGGGTTGTCCTGCGCCACGCAGGCGGAATACGCGACCGGTCGGATCAGCAATGCCGGTCTGGCCCTGATCGGTGAAATACAGATCGCCGTTGGACGCGAAGTGCAGGTCGTTCAAACCCTTGAAGCCTTCGCTATACATGCTGCCCAACACCGTTTCAATCTTGCCGGTCTTGGTGTCTAGCATCAGCAGGCCCTGCTTGTAGCAGGTGATGAAGGCACGCCCGTCTTGGTGAAACTTTAGGCCATTGGGCCAGCCGTCGTACTGCGTGACCAAGTCCCAATCGCCCTTGGGATTGATGCGGAAAATGCGCCCGAAAGGAATGTCAACAAACCACAGGTTGCCTTCGCGGTCAAACGACGGCCCTTCGAGAAAGCACTCGACTTCTGCTCCCTGACGGTTCGGGTCGGACCAGCCGCTGCGTGCCTTCTTGCGGAATTTGGCCGGCATCGACAGGAACACTTCGGCCTTGATTTTTTCGAGGGGCTGGAACGGATTCCACATGAGACAACACTCCTGTGAGCTAAGTGAGGGAACGGGGTGAGTGCGGGTTTGGCAGCAGGAGCAGATCGCAGGTGGTTGAACGAGGCTCTACTTGTCCGTATAAGTGATTGATTCACTCTCGCTACATATCCGCACCATCGCAAGTTTGTGCACAAGCTTATTGTAGATTAAGATTGAATCAAAGCAATACGCGGCCTCCGGCATTTTTGTTCGATCTGTATTTTGGGATGGCATCTTGTACGTACAAGATGAGCCACCTCTCCAATCCAAAGGTGATGAAGTGGAAAAAATAGTGGTGATCGGCACCGGGACCATGGCCGCAGGCATCGCTGCCGGCTTTCTCGATGCAGGCATGGACGTCGCGGTACTCGGCCGTTCGCTTGATAAAGCGGAAGCTTCACTGGCCACCGCGCGCACGCTTGCGGCCGGCCTCACTGCGGGAGCAGCGCACGGCGCAGTGAGCACCGAGGCCGGTTTGATCGACACCTGGAACCAATGGCAGGGCGTTGCCTGGGTGATCGAAACGGTGGCCGAAGACTTCGATCTCAAGCGGCGCCTGTTTGCCTCGCTCGACGCGCGCGTTCCGTCGGGTGTGCCGATCGGCAGCAACAGCTCGGGCTTTCCGGTCACGCGCATCGCCGAGGGCCTGGCCACGCGCAGCCGCATGTTCAACGCCCACTACTTCATGCCGGCCCATCTGGTGCCATTGGTCGAAGTCGCGCTCGGCGAAGACTCCGATGCGGCTCTTGGCGAAGCGGTATGCGCGCTGTACCGCCGCGCCGGCAAAAAGCCGGTGCTGGTGCGCCGTGACATTCCCGGATTGCTTGCCAACCGGATTCAGCACGCGCTGATGCGCGAGGCCCTCGATCTGATCGACCGCGGCATTGCGTCACCGGAGGATGTCGATACCGCCGTGCGCTACAGCTTCGGCTTCCGCTACGCCGCGTGCGGCCCGATGATGCAAAAGGAGATTTCGGGCTGGGACAGCATGGCGCGCGCTGCGGCGGAGATCTATCCTTCGCTGTCCAACACGCACGTGTTGTCGCAGTGTGTCGACGGCATCATCAAGGCGGGCCG
>JANNCZ010000067.1:0-2876 GCA_031387185.1 Burkholderiales bacterium | reverse complement strand
CGGCTTGCAGCGCTGCGAACTGCGCCAGCTTGGCCTTGACGCGTTTATCGGAGAGCGTCACCTTCTCCATTTGCTTGCAGGGTGCGCACCAGTCGGCGTAGAAATCAAGCAGCGCCACGCGGCCGGCCGCTTTGACTTTTTGCTGCACGTCATCGACTGATGTGACGCGCTGGAACATGCTGTCTTTGGATGCCGCCGCAGCGGGTGCCTTGGTGAGCGCAGAGGGCCGTGGTGTGGACAACGACGCGCCCGGTGGCGCGGAGGCGGATCCGATAGCGGCCGGCATCACATTCGCTGCGCCAGATGACGTCGATGCGTTCGGCCCACCAAACGCACCCGGCGCATTCGACGGTGACGCTGTCGATGACGAGAGCGTGAGCTGCGCCGTTTGCATTTGCGGCGGGTAGCACACGCCCGCATCCGCACAGCCTTGCGAAGTCGCCTTGAGCGTGAGCGCGCCGGATGCGGCCTGCTTGAGTGGCAGCGTGACCGTCACGCCATCGCGATAGGTCTCCATGGTTTTGTTAAAGGTTGCATCAAACTTG
The DNA here is from genome assembly GCA_031387185.1 of Burkholderiales bacterium. GTDB lineage: Bacteria > Pseudomonadota > Gammaproteobacteria > Burkholderiales > JAEUOS01 > CANJDH01. The sequence goes on along the minus strand of JANNCZ010000067.1, from coordinate 2,331 downwards.
TTTTTGCCGCGCGGCAGCGAGGCCTTGCCCACCGCTGCACCGTCGACGCTGAAGGCAAAGCGCTCGCGATACATGTAGTAGCCCGGCGCAATGGCGTAGCGAATCTCAACGGTCTTCGCATCTTTCAGCTTGGCCGAGAAACGGAACGCGACTTCGGGTTCGAGCAGGTCCGGCTCAGTCTTGGCGCCGCTCGCGGCATGCGCGCCATTGAGCGTGAGCCAGGCTAACGGCAATGCGGCGAGCAGACATTTGAATGAGGGCATGCGATGGACTTTGAATTGACGTCAGATGGGCGCTGGTTCAGCTTGGGCTTGGATCAGGTGGGTGATGAGGGTCAGATCTGAGGGCCGGCGCAGTCTCGCTGCGCACCCAGCCCAGATACGCGGGCCAGCCTTGATCTATCGGGAAAACGACTATCTCAGGTACGTCATAGGGATGCAGACGGATGATGGCCGCCGCCACTTCGCGGTAACGCACTTGTGTAGTCTTGATGAGCAGGGGAATTTCGCGCGCCGTCTCGACCTTGCCCTCCCAGCGGTACACCGACTCGCAAGCGCCTAGAATATTGACGCACGCGGCGAGCTTTTGTTCCACCAGATACGCCCCCATCTGACGCGCCAGCGCCTCGTTGGGCACATTGGTCAACAGGGCGATCACGCCATCCGGATCATTCGGCCTATTCGGCTCGTCCGGCGCATCGGTGCTGCGGGCATCACTCACTGGAACCTCACTCATGCTGCGCTTTCTGCCCCTGATTGTACTGACCCTGCCGGTCGCGGAATTTCTGCTCGATCTGGCGCTGTACCGGCATTACGGCGATGGCTTTTTGCTCTGGCTGGCAGTGGCGGCGATGGGGGGCATCTGGCTGCTGGTGCGCGCCAAGGAGTCTTTTCGCCTGGCACTGCGCGGCATGGCGGGCGGGGATGCACGCGCGCTGTCGTCATCACTGTGGGGCTTGATGGCGGGTGCGCGCGCGTTTTTCGCCGGCTTGTTGCTGTTGTTTCCCGGCGTGCTCACCGATGTGCTGGCATTGCTGATCGTGCTGTTGCCGGGGCGGGTGCTGCCCGCGCCATCCATGCGCACGGGCAGCGCGCAAAGCGCGGCAAATGACGCAGTGATCGAAGGCGAGTTTCGGGAAGTGAAGGAAGACGTGCCGCGCCTGCGTTGAAAAAATCGCCGGCGCATGGGCCGGAAACCGTTGGTGCGTGCGGCTGATGGATAGTAAATGGCCTGAAATCCGCTCTCACCAACGGTTTTAGAGATGTGCCGATTGAAAAAATGCCGCGACACGGGTACGCCGCGCCGGCCATCCGGAGCACTCTTCGCCCGCTCGACAGTGCCTGGCCATTGGCAATGAGGCCAATGTGACCAATGCAGCCACCGCGCACCTCGAAGCGGCGCGGGAGCACGGCTTGGCGAGGCGTGGTGAGAGATATCATTCGATCCCCCGGTTTAGCGGATTGTCGAAACACCATGTTGATTACCTGCGCGCAACTCTTCCCGCTCGAAGTGCCGATGGGCAAGCCGATCAAGATGGCGGGCGAAACCGTAACCCACGCTTCGACCTTGTTGCTGCGCCTGATCGATGAAGACGGACGCGAGGGCTGGGGTGAAGCCAGTTCGGCACCGCTGATGACCGGCGAGACTCTCGGCAGCATCGCCGCCAGCACGGAATATCTGGTGGCCAAACTGGTGGGGCAGCGTATCGCTGATCCCGCCGCGATTGCACCGCTGCAGGAGCGCGTGCTGTATGGCAATGCGTCGGCCAAATCGTGTCACGAGACGGCGTTGATGGATTTGTTTGCGCAACGGCAACAGGTGCCGCTGTACCGGTTGCTGACGGGTGGCGCAGGTGCACTGGGCCGGCCGTCTCAGCCGGAGCAGCCGGGACAGCCCGGTCAAGCGAACCAGCGAGGCAACGGCGCGCACCAGCCGTCCGCCGCCTCTGGCCGTCTGGAGATGTTGCACATGCTCGCCTCGGGCGACCTTGACAGTGAGCTTGAGGAGGCGCATCGCTTGCGCGCCGAGGGCTATCGTCAATGGAAGATCAAGGTCGGCGCAGGTGATGTTGCCAATGATGTGCGGCGCGTACACGCCATCTGTGCGGCGCTGGCGGGCGATGTAGTGTCAGCTGATGCCAATCAGGCATTGCCAGTAGATGCGGCCAGCGCTGTCGCCGCCGCCGGCGTGGCCAGCGGCATGACGTTTCTGGAGCAGCCGTTTCGCACCGGCATGCTCGCCGAGATGACTGCACTGCATCGCGCCAGCGGTCTCGCGCTGTGTGCCGATGAATCGATCCAGGGCATGGCTGATATTGACGAGCACCATCAC